>CAZIDU010000033.1:0-35722 GCA_964538055.1 uncultured Desulfocapsa sp.
GGTGACTATAATTCGCACACTTTTAGTGTCTACTTTTAATCTACCATTCCACACCATGGCTAAGAAAAAAGATACGAAAAAGAAAGATGACAAGAAAAAATCCTGTGACAAAAAAGCGTGCAAAGCTAAAGACGTAAAGAAAGGGAAAAAGAAGGACAAAAAGAAGAAAAAATAAATACATTACTCTACCGTGCAGTGGCTCTCAGCTGCACGGTAAGTTTATAAAAAAAATGTAAGCTCAGATCAAATTGCCAGTCTTAAAGCAGTGGCTTTCCAAATTCTTTTATCTGTTGTTTCATTCTTTCTAATTCGACATTACCCGACACGAGCACTTGCGAGTCAGGCCTACAATCAAGGTTCCTTTTGCGACCGCAGTACTTTACAGTGTGGAGGATAAGTTTCATAGTTTCCCGTCTGGCCAGATGCTTATCATCGGATTTAACAATCCACCAGGGACTCATCCTGGTATTGGTCTTTTGCAGCATAATGAGTTTTTTTCAGTGAATTCATCCCAAAGGTCCTGTGCCTGCAAATCAACTTCAGAGAGTTTCCATTGACGTAAAGGATCATTGCGTCTGCGCTCAAAACGTTTTGCCTGTTCTTCTTTAGAGACTGAGAAATAGAGTTTCAGGAGAATTGTCCGTCCCGCGTCCAGTATAAAATTATTTTCATACGAAAGAACCTTTTTCAGAAAACGTCTATACTGATCATTAGAACAAAATTGCATAACCGGCTCCACCATGGCCCGATTATACCAGGATCTGTCGAACAACACTATTTCGCCGGCCCGCGGAAACTGCTCGATATAACGTTTCATATGCAGTTCTGTCCGCTGCACATCATTGGGTTTACCAAGAGCAACCACACGATAATGCTTTTCGTTCATATATCGTGTCACTCTGCGTATGGTACCACCCTTTCCTGAAGCATCACGTCCATCAAAAAGAATGATCAGCTTTTTTCCAGTTCGTTCCAAATGGGCCTGCATCTTAATAAGCTCTGCCTGATAGATCTTCAGTTCCTGTGACTTGTAATATTTAATAAGAGATGCCTTAACAATCTCTTCCTTATGCTGGTCTTTAAGAATTGAGTAAATCCGGTCGTGATAGTAGTTGTCGACTTCTGGCTCACTTGGGACACCATCAAGCTTTCTCAGTACATCTTCGATGGTCTTGGTTTGTTTATTGATTTTCTTATCCACTGACAAAAATCCCTCTTGCGATACGCAACCCTCATCCGGCTGCAAGAAATAAAAAAAACACAGTATTTTAAACTTATCATGCTACATATCAGACAATTGTTAGAATCATGTTAGGATTTGTAATTATTTGATCTTTTTTTCCAATTTTTTTCTAATCACTCTCTCACAAAAAACAAATAGAGTGGTGTTACCTTACTCGTGAATTCAATGTACATGAGAAGAAAGAAAAGGAGAACAAAATGGAAATACCACAAAATTGCGGTCTGTTAGAAACAGCATTGGAAAATGCTGCTAAAATTATCTGTACTATGAAATGCGGACTTTGCCCGATTAGAGAAGATAATTTCTCAGGATGTCCTTATATCTGTGACGAAGAGATCCGTCCTTGGAAATGCTGGGTTGTCCACCTGCGGGAAATATCCACAGCACCATCAAGTCAGCATTCTTAGACAGGTGAATGAAGAGTAGGATAGTGCTTCAATGCTATAGATTTACCGTTTGGGGCAAAAAAATAACATCAGTTGTTTCCTCAACTGTGTCCCTGTGCGGACGAAAAGAACCCGTCGTTTTATCCAGCCCCTGTAGCAGATACCTGTAATCATTATACAGGGTGCTGATCAAATCGGATTTATTATGGTTAATGATCAAACGAATGGGAACCTTCGCCATGGTGAGCATTTCATAATCCGTTACTGCATCACCAACTACGAGAATCGGTTCTGCTTTTATATAGTCATGAATAACTTTGACCTTTCCTTCACGATAGGTCAGTGGATATTCAGTCGCTAATTCAGTAGTAAAGAGATTTTCTCTATCACGTTGAAGACGGATTCCAAATATATTCTCCTGCCTGACCGGGAGATCAAAAAACAGAACGGTAGCCTTTACAATCCATTCTGCACTCGCCGAGACAATACAGCAACGAATACCAGCGTATTGCAGGGAATTCATAAGATCAAGCATTTCTGGCTGTTGTCGCAACCCTGTTTCCCAACAAAGATTGAAAGAACCGATGGTATCATAATGACAGACCCTTCTTTTCTCTGTCCGAATAGGCTCCCTGAGAGCAGACACAAGTGCCTGGCATGTAATCTCATCAACTTCATCAGTGCTGAACCCTGCAAGAAGACTTGCCAGAAATGATAGAGTATGTCGTGGCCCCAAACTCGGTATTTTTCGAGCCTCCGAGCAATACCAGAAAAGAAGATCTGTAAACTCAGAACGCTTGGACTGAAGAAGCGCCTGTTCCTTCCGGTTTTGGAGAATAACAGGCCAAAGCTTTTTATAGAGAGTCAATATGCGATCTTTCACCAGGGAAAATGATTTTCCACCAATGTTTTCTTCAACATCTGGAAAAAGATTTGCCAGATGTTCGGGAGAAATACGGAAGTGAAGCCCGGAAAGCTGAAAACGGAAGACAGCTTTTCCCACATCTCCATAGATACAGGTATTATCAAAATCAAAAACTGCCGCCATACTACTTGCAGCAGGCACTTCCTGTACACAAGTAAGCCAGCTTCTAAGGATGTGATAATTAAAGGGAGACCAGTTTCTTGGCTTCAGACAGAGTGGTTCAGAGTATTGTTGGCGATGGAGGGAGAACAGGTCAGGATTCTTCTGCTCAACGCTTTGATAATCAACGCTTTCAGGATAGCATATTTTAAGCACATCTCTATACATTTCTTATATAAACTCAGTCATTTGAGCATTCTCCTTCGGAAACGAAATCCCACACATCAACAAGAAGGCGGGCATTAGCTGGCATTCCTGTCAACTTCAAGGAACGAAAAAATAGGATCACAGAAATAATAGGCAACACTAAACAAATAAAGAGGTATACGTATATGTAAAACATCGTAATAACACCAATTGTTGAATACCCTCTATCCTGAGTAGCAGTATAGAGTGCTGATAATACAATTATGTTTCAGATAAGGTATTTTTTAATCAGGAACTACAAATCAAAAAAAATCTAACACCACACAATGAAGAGCACATAGGCGCTCACCTCTATCAAGTTATTTGATATTTGTTTATCTGCCCCCTTTCTTCCCATAAAAAACCAACTTCATCCATAAGAGTCTCTTCCTTAACAACACTCACCCTACTAGTATCATTGACAAAAGCACTTCCATCAGGTTTATGCTTTTTATTAAGAATGATCCTCTGCTTATCAGAACAGATACAAAACCCCTTCTTACCAAAAAAATAGATACTTTCCTGCGGTACCTCCACCAGATCAATCAGCCTGTCAAAGGCTGCTCTGGCATTCGATGTCACACTGCTAATATCTTCTGTATGGATTATTATTGTCCCTCTTTCCTGAAACATTTTATCCATAACAAGTACCAACCGTGCAGCAACATTTGGCGTAAACCGACCATGCAGAGTGATATGCAGATTACCGTGTACCTTATGTGTGCAGATTCGGGTTAATTTCCTCATGTGTATCTCCTGTCTGAGTTTTCTTTTTACTTCATGCGAATCCATTCATTCATTGTCGCATTCCATATAACAGGAACAGTGTTAAAATTAGATTTGGTTTTTATTATAAAATTGTTATTTTTCAGGCCTGAAAGCGGCCACATGGGGAGAACCATGTTCTTTTCTCAAACATCAACCATTTACCGTTTGAAATGACCTGCTATCAGTATGCGCTGTACCGACATTTTGATCTGTATTGTTAAAAAGAAAACGATCTGTGAAGACAAATGGCTGCCCGGAAGCCGGTTCAACACTGAGACTTATTGCATCTACCCTGAGGGATTTACCGAGAACCGGTGCAAAGGCATTCAGCAGAGCCGTATGAATAATCCGTTGCTCAAAGGTATTAGCGATTCTCACGGTAAGGGTAATATGGAAACGAAAACAATCGAGGACATAGGGATAGCCCCATTCTACAAGATACTGTTTCTCTGTATCAGTAAGTATCTCGGCCCGGCGCCTGGCAAGTTCAATACGGTTCATAGGAGCTCTGAATCTATCAAAACTTCTGACACAGGAGGCAGCAAACATATTTAGCTGCAGAGACTGTTCTGCAGGACAGAGACAGAAAAAACCGTTCAACTGACAAATTACCAAAGGAGATGTACAGAACGTTTCATATTCGTTGCTAAATTTCTGCAGAGCAGACCGTAAATCAGTATCACTCTTGCCATGGGCAAGCCGGAAGGGTGCCTTGAGTGTTGCATGCAGGCCATAACGTCTGGGAGTACTGGTGAGTTCATAGAGCCTATCCTGATTAACACCTGAGAAATGATCTTGACTGATCTTTTTGCCAGTAAGAGCATCACTTCCCAACCATTTGCATGCGATGGAATACAAAAGGGATGAGGGAGCAGGTGTATAGTAAAGAGCAAAACGCATCCTGTTACTCCTTTGCTAAATTCTTGAAAAACAGACCTGCTTATCTGTTCTAAAATGCTCACGGGCAAGCCGAAGAAGCGTATCTTTTCCAGCACCACTCGGCCCTGTGACAAGTACTATTTCCACTGGAATATCCTATCATAAATTACTCATTTGCGTACAGAGTAAGAAAACGATTCACATCACGAAAATCATCAAGGCGCTCTTTCAGGGTTTCATGATCCCAGTCCCACCATGCTGTTTTTTCAATACCATCCCGAATAGTGTTGTGAAAACGGCTGCGAATCTCTTTTTCCGGAACACCGGCAACGATGGTGTAGGCTGCCACATCATGAGTAACCACGGAACCGGCACCAATGATGGCACCATTACCAATGGTCACACCGCCCATGATTGTTACGCCGTGTCCTACCCATACATCATGACCTATAACAACCTTTTGCGCTTTACGACCTGCAAAGAATTCAGCATCATCTTTTTTGGCAACTCCATACTGTTTTTTCCTGTACATAATATGATGCTGACTAACCCAGCTCATAGGATGATTACCGGGGTTAATTCGTACATCCGAGGCAATATTGACAAATTTTCCGATTGTACTGTATACGATGGAACTTCTCTCCATGACATAGGAATAATCACCCAGACTGGATTCAACACATTCCACATAGTCACGAATCTCTGTGTACCTGCCAAGTTCCGATTCAATGACCCGTGCCTTTTCTGAAATCATCGGGAAAGAGCCTAATGTGACTTCAGGTTCCGGGTTATGGGACTGGATATAGACCATGATTACTCACCGCACAAACAGCCGGTACCGTTATAGACCGCTGTCCCCTCTTTCAGTGTAAGAATGACTCTTGGGATAGAACTGTCTTCAATGACGATGATATCCGCCAACTTTCCCGGGATAATTTCACCACGGTCATCAAGACCTGCAAGACGCGCTGGTGTGCGACTGACCATATCAAAACAACGTTCAAGGGATATACCCAGCTCCTTATGAGCTGCATAGGGTGCCTGCAGCATGGAACTGGGATGATAATCGGAACAGAGGAAATCACAGGCATCTGCAGCAATCAGTTCCCTGGCCGAAATGTTGCCGCTCTGGCTTTGCCCACGCACTACATTTGGAGCGCCCATACCCGTAGCAATTCCATTTTTTTTCGCATACACCGCCACATCAACCTCCAGGGGAAACTCAGAGATTGTCACACCAAGATCTTTGAGCAGGTCAATCTTTTGCGGGGTGTCATCATCATGGGAAAGCATTACCAGTTTATGTTTTCCCCCAAAGGCAAGGAGGTCTTCCATCACCGCAAAGGCCCTTGCCTGTCCCCGAAGTTTCTGATGAATTATCTCATCGGCATTGGTATCTGATAACTTGTAAACGGGAAGATGAAATTTTTTCCACTTTTCAATGGATTTAAACTGGCCCTGTCCCGGTGTATGATCCATTACAGAAAGCATCTGCACGGATCTGTCTGCTATCAGCTCTTTAATGACTGCAACAGATTCAAAAGAAGTCACCTCAAAGCGTGCATGAACCAGGTTGTCCACTGTAAGCCGCTCCTGATTTGCCTCTGTAATTTGTTCAATAACCTGAGCTGCTGCCTTGGTGGCCCGATATCCGGTAATAGCGGCATCATTAAAGCCAACTGCATGAAACATGGTAGTAATCCCTGCCATTGTCAGTTTTTTATCCAGCTCCACCAGGGCCGAAGCAATGGGAAAATGAGCACCCGGCCGCGGCTCGATCTCTTTTTCAACCGCATCAGAATGCAGATCCACAAAACCCGGGACAATGAGCCTATCTCCCAAATCATAGGCAACCGGTTGTGATCGATGGGGAACAATTTCTTCTATTATCCCCTGATGAATTATAATATCAGACGGTTGAATTCTGCCGCCTGTTAGTACTCGGCTGGACCGTAAGACAAAGTGCATCAGGCAACCTCCTGCAGCAGGAAAAATTTAAGGTCTTCCTGGTTCATAGTTTTCATTATAATCAAATAAATTTCTTTCGTATTACGGCACTGAGCCGATCAATGAGCCAGACGGTCACCACAATGATGAGAATTATGGTTGTAACATCAGCATTTTCAAAGGAACGCACCTTATCAAACAGATAAAATCCAATTCCACCAGCCCCGACAAAACCAAGAATTGAGGCACTGCGTACATCGGACTCGAAACGATAAAGGACCATGGAAACAAAATGAGGCATGGTCTGCGGCAGGACCGCATAGACGATAATCTTAGGGAAACTTGCCCCGGTGGCCGCAAGAGCCTCAACTGGCCCTGGATCTATGGCTTCGTTCCCTTCGGCTAGAAGTTTACATAAAACCCCAGCTGTATGGACACCGAGTGCGAGAATTCCTGCCATGGGTCCAAGCCCCACAGCGGAGACAAAAAGCAGTGCCCAGACAATTTCATTAATGGAACGGAAAACATTGGCCACCAGCATGGCAATCGAATAGATGATACGCCGTAAACTTCTTGCAAGGATCCCCCTTCCGGGGATAAGAATTTTAAGGATATTTCTGGAAGCAACAAGAGACAGTGGAAATCCTACCGCTATTGATAAAAACAGGGCAACCACTGCCATTTCAATGGTTTCAAACATGGCCTTGGCATACAGACGGATATCACTGACAATAAAAGATGGGGGAAAGAAACTCGACCCTTCAATCTCTGGATTGCCGACAACGTATGATCGCATATATCCCCAGCCATCAATAAAGGAGGTGACGCTCATCTCAGTGTTAAGCCAACTCACAAGATAGACACCGCCTAGTAGCAGTAATGTCACGATTGTTTGCCACTTGAAAGGAGATGCATGTCTTCGTAAATAACCCGGAGTGATCGGTAAAGTAGTCATTGCATTTTCTGGTAAAAGGAAAAATCGTCGCCGTGCGCTGGATATGTAAATCCAGCACACGACAGGGGAGAACCCAAAACGATTAGTTTTTTGCAACTTTCAAAGCTTTTTTCAAAACAATCAGCTGCCTGATACCGTCATACAGATGATCATCAGCCTTCTGAAATCCTGCGATTTTTAGTTTTTCCAGGCCGTCCTTGTCTGTATAGGAGACAAATGCTTTCTGTATCGCTTTTTTCAGAGACTCCGGCAAATCCTTACGAACAGCCATAGGCGAACCGGGAATAAGATCAGAGGTCCAGATAATATTAAAATCCTCTTTCTTCCAATGGGTTCCAAGACCACGGTCAAAATCGAGATCATTGGTGGAGGCGCCGTCTATTTTTCCGGCCTTCACAGAGAGAATAGAGGCCTCATGACTACCTGAATAGACAACCCTGCCGAAATAGTTTGTCGGATCAATATTGATTTCATTAAAATAAACCGTTGGCACCAAAGTACCGGAGGTGGAATGGGGATCGGTAAATGCCCATTTCTTCCCTTTCAGGTCAGCAAGTTTTTTCAAACCGGAACCGGTCTTGGTAATAATATATCCATGATACCCGGCAACTCCACTCTGACCGACCTCTACCACCAGTGCTTCAGCATTGGCTCGTTTTGCAGCTTCGACGTATGACTTGGGCCCGAGATAGGCAAGGTCAATATGACCATGCTGCATTCCAGTGATCACACCGGCGTAATCACCCGCCACCTGCAGTTTCACTTTAAGACCAAGCTCTTTTTCAAGATGATTCACCAGGCCACCGAAACTATCGGACATATTTCTGGACGACGCCACAGGAATCACGCCATAGGTGATTTCAGTGGGCCAGTCCTTCTGGGCCAAAGTATTCGTTACACTCATCGCTGTAACCATGAGCATCATCACTACAGTCATTAGTAGTCTCTTCATTGTACTGTCTCCTTTTTGCTGATTATTGGTTATAAGTTATGCTGCTATTGCTATTTGATCGCCAACTTCCTGTCTCTGACGACTCTTTTCAGGAATGCCCTGAATCTTATCCAGAATGCATGTTCTTTTTTTCTCTGCCACTGCAGAACTGTTATTCTCATAAATGGTATCAAGATGACGATCCTGCAGCTCATCAGGAGTACCATCAAAGGCAATGCCTCCAGCAGCCACACCGATGATGCGGCCGCAATATTCACGTGCGAAATCGAGATGATGGAGGTTACTGATAACCGTAACACCATAGGTTTCATTCACCCGACGCAGAACATCCATCACCTGTACGGCACTTTTGGGATCAAGAGCTGCCACCGGTTCATCTGCCAGCAGGACATCAGGCTCCTGAGCAAGAGCTCTTGCAATGGCCACTCGCTGCCGTTGTCCACCGGATAATTCATCACAGCGTTTCATGGCAAGATGTTCAATTCCCACCACCTGCATATATTCATAGACCTTATCCAGCTCTTCGGTTTTATAGAACTTGGTAAGGGCACGCCCCAGAGGAATATTTTTCAGCATTCCACTCATCACATTGTGGAGAACACTCAGGCGATTGACCAGATTATAACCCTGAAAGATAAAACCTATGCGGGATCGCAACTCGCGTAGATTACTCTTATTAATCAAGCTGAGGTCATGACCAAAAACCTGGTACTGTCCCTCCAACACACGAATATTACCTATAATAGACATGAGAAGAGTGGACTTCCCCGCGCCGGATAAGCCTATGACGCCAAGGAATTCGCCCTTTTCAACATGGAAAGAAATATTTTCAAGAATTGGTACATTCGAATAACCGAGATTCACTGCATCTAATGATATCATTGTCTTGTCCCTGTATAATTTTGAAAAACCGGTCGGCCACACTCAGGAAAAAACCCGACTGGTTAGGAGAAGAAGACTGGTTCCCTATTGAACCGTCTAACAATAATGAGGAAACTACAGTGAGAGTATTAGAGAGGGGTTAGTAATGTGTCAGAAGTTGTTTATAAAAGTGTGAGAGAAATATTAGGTTATGAACAAACTGCTTACTGACTACATTTTAAGAAAGCATATCACTAAATTACTGTCTCCATTCTTATCGACGGGCAGGCCTCTTGACAACCACAATGTGGTACTTAAAGTTTTACCTAAGGTGGTTAATACCTGAACTCAACCCATAGGAGGTTACTATGTCTGGATATGATAATTTAATTTGGATTCGTGATAATGAAGGTAAAGAATATGTCTGTGAACTCGACGGTGTAAGAAAAGGTTTCAAAGATGGAGATGAACTTTCCAGTGAGGAACGCTGTTTCTGTTCCAATGTCAATGAAATTGTCGGCACCGAGCGCTGGTAGCAGATTCAAGGTGTTATAACTGAATGTCTGTATTCAACTTTAGCACTATTACTCAACAATTGGAGGATTCTATGGCTTATTCATGTAATACTTGCGGTGCAGTAGCTGAGGCACCTGGTCACCTCTGCAGCCCATGTGACGATAAAGAAGAATCATGCAGTTTCTGCGGGACACCTGAGGTGGACAGTAAACATGTGTGTAAAGATAAACTGGCTAAAATGAAGTTTGTTTGTGGTGGCTGTGGCAGGGTGGCACTGGAGGCTGAAAATGTCTGCTCACCTCAGCCCATTGTAAACTAAAAAGAATCACCTCCCTTTTTGTGGGGTTTCCTGTTTTGACAGGAGGCGGCTGGTTGTTTTTTTGGCAACCAGCCGCTTTTTTTTAAAAATTTGTTAAACTGCCGTTGTTTGCACAAACTGTACAATGGTAGTATGTAAAAAATCAAATGGAGAACCTCCTATGAAAGCAGTTGGAATTCACAAACACCTTCCCATCACCGATCCACAATCACTGGTCAACTGTGAACTTCCAGATCCTGTGGCAACAGGGAATGACTTGCTTGTACGGATCAAGGCAATCTCTGTTAACCCCGTCGACACCAAAGTTCGGGCTCCAAAAGAAGGCAACTACGATCCCGCAAAGATTCTGGGCTGGGATGCAGCGGGAGTCGTAGAAGCTGTCGGTGATAAAGTGACCTTTTTCAGCCCTGGCGATGAGGTCTATTACGCTGGTGACATCACCCGTCCCGGATCAAATGCGGAACTCCAGCTAATTGATGAACGAATTGTTGGAAAAAAACCAGAAACTCTCAGTTTTAAAGAGGCAGCGGCCCTTCCCCTGACCACTATTACCGCCTGGGAGTCACTCTTTGATCGCCTGAAAATCACTCCCAATGAAGAGAGTGAGAAAGTTCTTCTCATTATTGGTGGTGCCGGCGGTGTTGGATCTATGGCCACTCAGATCGCTAAAACAGTCGCCAAAGTCAAGGTTATTGCGACAGCTTCCCGTAAAAAGACAGTCGAGTGGTGCAGGAAACAGGGAGCTGACTTTGTTATTAATCACCACGAGCCACTCCTTCCCCAGATCGAAGAACTCAATATGAAGGTCGATTACATCTTCTGCTGCAACAACACCGACAAACACTGGCAGGGCATGGCTGAACTTATTCGGCCTCAAGGGAAAATCTGTACCATTGTGGACAATCAGGAGCGGCTTGATACAACTCTCTTCAAAACCAAAAGCCTTACCCATGTGTGGGAGTTTATGTACACACGATCCATGTTTAAAACCGATGACATGCAGCTACAGGGGGATCTCCTGAATCGCGTCTCAAAACTGGTTGATGATGGAGTTATTACCACAACGATGCAGGAAGATTTCGGGCCTATCAATGCGGACAATCTTAAAAAAGCCCATGCTCGGATAGAAGAGGGAAGTATGATTGGGAAATTGGTTTTAGGCTGGGACCTGAAATAGTCTCATTTCATTACATCTAACTCTTTTTTGTATGGCAGTATGCAGTATGTTTTCCACACTGCCATATGAAAAACATTAGCCACATTATCAGACAGATAACAAAATAAACAAGTGGAAACAGGGCAAGTTAGAAAATATTTCTTAAACTATGGCACCAAGCTACTTTGTGCCACCCTTGTCACCATCGACAGTATTATTTTCCCGTAATCCCTTTTTAAAAGCAGTGATGGATTTTCCCAGACCTTTCCCTAGTTCTGGTAACTTTTTACCACCAAAAAATAAGAAGGCAAAGGCTGCGATAACCATCAATTCCGGGGTTCCAATTCCAAACATTCTCCTTTCCTCCTTCTTTTTTTGCCGCTTCCTTTACCTAGAGAGATACAGGAGTGTTTTCTTGATTCTGAGCAGCGGACCCGCTGCTTAAAACTTCTATCAAAATTCTATGTAATCGTAGTCGACCACCTGATTGTCATTATCCCCTAGAGAGTTTTTTCGATAATAGACCATTTTATCAAAGGTGGGTTTATAGATAAAGATGACTGCATTTTCCTTTTTGGTAAACCCTTCTTTCTGGCTGGGAGGGTAGGATTTAAATAGGATCAGGTTGTCCGCATACTCCCAGATAACCACGGTTGCTATGCCTGCCAGGCTCTGCGAAGTCGTTTTCCGCTCTTCAAGTCTTGGCCCAAGCCCATGAAGCAGCCTATTGACAAAATCTTCACTTTGCAGCTGATCGATTGGCCCACTGTAATAATGCATGACAGAGATGAGCTGCTCCTCAAAGAGTTTGAACTCAATACGTTCAATCCCCTCTTGTGGCTGATTCAAACAAAAGAGCGTTACATGCCAGGAGTCTTCCTCAACAAAACTAACACCAGGAAACTGTTTCTCAATCACCGGAAAACGACTACCCCAGGGAACCCCTCTGTATCCAGCTACATCTTGGCCATAAGCTGATACTGCCCATAACACAAAAAAGAGCAGCATAAAGAAGAATATTCGTTTCATACCAAAGAACCAATATCTTCTGTTGCAAAAAGTGTTTCCTGCTCACTGGCAAGGAACTGAGAAGCAAGCATGGATATCTCCCGGTAAAAGGGAAGATTCGCCTTTTCAGAAACTTTGTCCAGAAAAGGCGGTACCCAGGCCAGAAGATGCTCCTGCAGAAATCGTTTTTTGATTTGACTCAAATTTCCAGCAAGCTCATCGTCACCATCGGTTTGAGCCTGCATTAACCGTTCATCAAGTTTCTGAACAAATTCAAATTCAGCCGCAATATGATCCGGCATTCCGCCAAAGGACGATTGATAGCTAAGACCAGTAGCCTCGACAAACTTCTTCACGGCGACAGTATCCGCACCCCAGAGTTTTCCATAATCACCATCATCACGAACACGATGGACTGACTCATGGGGCGATATAAAATGACCGGGCCCTATAAACAGACCCGTATATTCCACTACCAGTTCTTCAAGGAGTTCATCGGCTGGACGACTATAAAAATTATCCCCCAGATCAAGCCCTAATTCCTCTAGGACCCCCCGAAAATGGGGAGTCCTTATTTCCTCAAGAAAGTCAGAGGTGACTTCCTGCGCAAAAATTCGGGCCAGGAATCCATAGATACTCCCAACATGACTGCTGTTCTCTTCCATTTGTCACCTCTATTTCTTTTTACTTGTTAAGTTATACCTTACTGACAGTTACCACTTGATCCATCCAGCGATGTTGTCCACTGATAGGATCAGGATCATTTGAAATCAGCCAGTTTGGATGCACACCGTAGGTATCCCACCATTTCAGCTTCAGATCCGGGTCATTGTCGGTTCCCATAATGGATTTCTTCCCTGATCCATAGCGGCCGGATTCTGTCCTGCCAAGGTGGTAAGAAATCGCAATGGAGCCAGGAACAATCATCTCGTTTACGTAAGCCTTAATGGAGATTTCACCAATTTCCGAACTGAGTTTCAACATATCCCCATCTTTAACACCCAGCGACTTAGCCGTTTTTGAATTGATCCAGGCTGGATTATCATGGAACATCTCGGTAAGCCACTTACAATGGGTGGAACGTGAATGAATCTGTACAGGTACCTTGTAGGTGGTGAGCGTCAGTTGGTTTTTCCCCAGACCCACATGTTCTGGAATCGGCTTCCAGCTTGGAAGCGGTGCAAAACCTTTCCCTTTCAATATGGCTGAATAGAGTTCAAAATAACCAGTTTTATTCAGTTTATCCGGTTTGAATCCCTTATACACCTTGTCACCAAATTTCTGGGCGACGTACCCTTTATAGCTGTAATGTATCTTTTCGTAACCGTGCAGTTTTGCCTCTGCCTCGTCCTTGGCACCGGATTTCTTCCAGTTCCAGTAGACCCCTGTTGCCTCATCAAGAATAACGCCTTCCTTTTTCAGATCGGCTGCCTTAATCTCTTTTTTGTAACGGAAATAGTGAGGCTTCTCATTGGGGTCATGATAGACGCCATGTTTTTTCATATACTCGAATCCGCCACCGGGAAGATCTTTAATGACAGGGGTCATCTCGCAGGATTTCTGGACAAACTCTTTCATGGTATCAAAACCCATAGGCATGTCCATACGGTTAGCCAGGTCACAAAGTATATCACTGAAATTTCTGCACTCACCCAACGGTTCTACAGCGGGCTGCCGCAGTTCATATTCAGTCTGCTGAGTTGGGGCAACGGTGCCATCCCAGTCCCAACGCTCAAGATAACTGGTATCGGGTAGAATAAGGTCGGCCAGGCGGCTGGACTCATCATAGACGATATTTGAGGTGACCGTAAATGGCATCAGTTTTTCATCTGAGAGGATATCGATGTTTTCTTGACACTCACCGTTTACGTAAACCGGATTGTAACAGTACCAGAAATAGATATCAGGCCTGCCATGGGAACCATCTTTGATCATCTTCAACACAGTTTGACATTCACCATGGGTCGGTAAAGCAGAAACCGTGCCATTAGAAATCTTTAGTTTCTTTGCTTTCGGTTTAACCTTGGGGCCTTTTGGATATTTCCATGACGGGGCAACGCCTGGGCACCTGCCACCTGGATTATCAATATTACCCGTGATCATAGCAAGCATCTGTACTGCCCTTTCGCCATCGGTACCGTTATAATGGGCAACCAGCCCACGATAGCTAATCACTACTGCTGCCTTGGCATTAGCAAAATCTCTGGCGTATTTGCTTATGTTTGCGGCAGGAACACCACTGATCTTCTCGGCCCATTCCGGGCTATACTGTGCAAGATGTTCCTTGAGAGCAGAAATCTTCTCATCGACAGGAGTGTCCACATTTTCTGTGGCTCTGATATAGGTAAAGGCTTCGCGCTTATACAGATTCTCCTGCATAATGACATTACACATGGCCAGCGCAACAGCCAGATCGGTACCAGGTCTAACTGGTTCCCATTTTGTAGATTTTGCAGCAGTATAGGACAATCTAACATCAAAGGTGATTACCGGAACATTGCGCTCTACCTTGGCCCTTATCAATCTCTGAGATGTGGGAATATGATTAGTATGAGCTTCAAGAACCGCGGAACCGAAGTTCAACACATAGTCGGTGTTGTCAAAATCCCAGTTGTCATAATGCTTGCCCCAAGTCAACTCCTGGGCTGTCCATTTTCCGCCCTCACAGATAGAGGTGTGACCTGAGATGGTCTTGGAACCATAAGTTCCCATAAACACGGTCTTCGGCAATGCTGAAGAACTGCCCTTGGCCCGACCATAGTGGTACATGAGTTTTTCTGGATGACCGTCATCTCGAAGTTTTTTCATGCGAGTTGCAAGTTCGGTAAGTGCCTCATCCCAACTAATTTTCTTATATTTGCCATCTCCTCTCTTGCCCACTCTCCTCAGAGGGTAGAGGATACGATCCGGGAAATAGACCTGATTAACCCCAGCCTGCCCCTTGGAACAAATCTTCCCAAGACTGCGGATGGAATTTGGTTGTCCTTCAATCTTAACAATCCGGCCATCTTCAACAAAGGCAATTTTTGGATCCCTGGTTACACAACTGTAACAGACGGTGGGTACTGCCTTTCGTTCTTTACCGGTATCCGGGTTAAAATCCCTTCCCCCCATGGCAAGCTCCACAGAACCGGCCAGTGCATTGGAAACCATCCCCTTGCCGGCAGTCACTAATACACTGCTGGCAGCAGCCAGTTTCAACACGTTACGGCGGCTAAGTTTTTTCATTGTAATGTTCCTCCTGTATATCAAAAACGTATTTTTATAAGTTCAGCCTATTCAACGATATCCCTATACTCAGTAAGCTTGTTCTCCTTGGTAAAAGAGTAGTTGGCAAGCACACCATCTGGGTCGATGTAAAAGATATTAGGCATGGTCTTGGCATCATGCATCACCGTCGTCTTCTCACGATTTTCCAGGAGCTTGAATTCCTTGGCGAGTTTGGCAACATCACTATTAGGATCGTTGAGATCTCCAAAGATACGTGCACCGGGTGCGCAGGTATTGACACAGGCCGGGGTAATCCCCTCATCAAGGCGGTGTACGCAGGAAGAGCATTTAACGATGGCATTCTTAGTCTTGTCTTTCCCTGACAGTTTTCGTAAATTGTAAGTACGGGCACCATAGGGGCAGGCATCGATACACTTGCCACAACCTGTACAGGCATCATTATCGATCAAAATCAGGCCGTCAGGACGTTTATACGTTGCACCGCCACGATAGCGTATTTTTTTTCCTTCAGCAGTGACAAAGACACGGCGATCTTTCGGGTATTCTGGGCAGGCCGTGACGCAGGGAGGAACTGTCATATTTCCTACCTTTTCCGTCCCTTCGCAATGATTACATCGCCTTGGAATAAAATCGCGTTTGGTATCGGGATATTTCCCGCTTACCACCTGTTTAATAACGGTATTAAAAGCACCAAGCGGCACATCATACTCGGCCTTACAGGCAACAGTACAGGCCCGACAGCCAGTACAGAGGCGCAGGTCCATTATCATTATCCAGTGCGGCGCATTGACTTGTGCAGCTTCTGCTTCCTTTGGTTGCAGCAGGCTTACAGATGCGAGTCCGGCCGCAGCCAAAGATGCTCCGGTTACCCGAAGCATTTCCCTGCGATCATCTCTTGTGTTGGTGGTCATGACCTCCTCCTCAATTCTCTGTTTCAATTATGGCTCCAGTAATGGCTGGCCGATTTGGGAATTCCGCAGTTCACGGATTCCATTATTCTTTCAGGATCTTCCTTTTTTACTGCTGTCCCTCTTTGTCAGCCAACTCTTCAGCCAGAGGTTCGAGTTCATCAAAAACTGTGTAGACACTATTCAAGCCTTCATCAATCAGCATGATTGAATATTTTTTGTTGTGAACACCATTGCCAAATTCCACTAGGCTTAAAGCCTTTTGTCCAGTTGTTAGAAGTTTGTTAAATTCAGCTATCTGCTCTTCACTGAGTTGATCTTTGAGCTGGATGATCAGAGCCTCGGCACGTGCCATTTCTCCTTTGGCAAAGTTTACCTCTGGCTTGACCTCTTTTATCCAGTCGGCCAATAATTTTTCATGATCCTTTGTATGGCAATCGACACAGGACTTGGCAGACCCGCGAAGGATCTCTTCTCCCTTGTGCATCTCCGGTTTGTCATGACAGCCCTGACAGTTAGTCTTGACCGCATTCATGAGACTAGGTGTTTCAGGTACCCCGCCATAGGCAGCGCCAAGTAGAAGCGCCTTCTGTAAAGTGTGGTGGTCGGGATGACAGCTGGCACAATTCAAACGAGCCGATTCGACAAAGTCGCCTTCCTTATGCATAAAAGGCTGATGACAATCTGCACACTGGGCCTTTTGCTTGGTCACATGTTCTGTGTGCATAAGCTTCATTTCATATCTTTTTTCCAGCGTCGCCTTATCACTATGACATTTTTCACATCCCAGTGGAGTGAGTTCAGGATCACCAGTGATCACCTGATAGTGGCAACTCTCACAGGAGACTCCTGCTTTTTCCAGAGTCTGGTGGGTGATTATTACTTCATCAGGAACTGGCTCGGCGTCTTTTTTCTGTGACTGCAGCGGAGTGGTTGGGATTTCATGGCAAAGATTACAGGCAGCCCGGCCTTTGTTAAACTCTGTGTTTCTGAAATGACAGATATAGCATTGGGCTGCAGGGACCTCGAAATGCTTTCCATCACTGGCCTTGATATGACATGTAGTACAGTGCATTTCCTGACCGGGGATGGTCTTTTCATAATGGGCTTTATGGGTAAACGTGACCTTTTTTTCTTTACCGTAGGTGAGTTTTTTATCCATAAATGCTTCAGCAGGATGGCACTGGGCAGTAGAACAGGAGATATCGGCGATATGGGTGGCTCGGCGAACCTCCTTATCATCGGTGGAAAGATAGGTGAACAATTGTCCCAGTCCTTTGAATTTGGCATGGAGAGTCATTTTTTCGCCAGGTGCATAATGGCAGTCTACACAGCGCACTTCTTCCTTACCCGCCTTGCCGTGTTTATCAGCCAGCCAAGTCTTATAGGGCTTGTCCATAATATGACAGCTGGTTCCACAAAACTGCGGCCTGGCTGTATAGGACTCAACAGCAAAAACCATTGCAGCAGCTACTGCAACTGTCACAACAACGAGCAACAAAATCCCCTTCTTCATGCAAACATTCTCCTTTGGTAGACAAAATAATAGTATTATCCAAACAGCTATTGCACAAAGGGTGCCACAGTAAATTAGTTGAAACTACAGGGAAAATTAAATAATACACGGGTGGATTGCTTAAAAAATAGACAGATCACTGTCTATTTTTTAAGCAGAGGGGAGTTTTTTTCTGAGAGTCATTCGATTGATGCCAAGAAGGTTGGCGGCCTGTACCTGGTTACCGTCACAGAGATCAAGGGCCTTTTTGATCAGGATTTGCTCAACTTCTGACAAGAGATGATGGTAGGGGCGTGATTCATCCCCTTTGATTAAACTGTCGATCTGCATGGAGACGACCTGTTCAAAATCCCCGCCAGATCCAGACCGGTTCTGGAGGACACAATCCTCAGCTGAAAGAACCCTGGCCTTCGAGAGGACAATAGCTCTGCGGATAGTATTTTCGAGTTCCCGGATATTACCGGGCCAGGAATGGCAAGAAAGCTTTTCAAGTGCCTTATCACTTATCCCTTCCACCGGCAGAGACACTTGACGGCCATAACGGGAAAGGAAGTAGAGGATTAGATCCGGCAAATCTGTGATGCGTTTCCTGAGCGGCGGAATATCGATGGTCAACACGTTAATTCGGTGCAGCAAGTCAAGGCGGAAAAGCCCATCCTCAACCATTTTTTCAAGGTTCCGATTGGTGGCAGCGATAATTCGTACATCGGTTGTGAGTCGTTTGTTGCTCCCCAGTCGCTCAAAGCTACCATCCTCCAGAACCCGAAGAACTTTTGCCTGAGCTCCAAGTGGCAGTTCCCCGATTTCATCGAGAAACAAAGTACCGCTGTCACACTGCTCGAAACGACCTATTCGCTGTTTACCGGCACCGGTAAAGGCACCTGTTTCATAGCCAAACAGCTCACTTTCCACCAGTTCGTCAGGCAGGGAGGCACAATTCACCACCATAAATGAGGCGTCTTTACGTGCGCTGTGCTGCAGGATGGCCCGGGCAGTTAGCTCTTTTCCGACTCCGGTTTCACCTGTAACAAGAACCGGCAGGTCAGATCCGGCAACCTGGCCGATCCTCTTGCACATATTTAATACTTGCGGACTGCTGCCAACGATACACTCTTGGTTGCCAGTCACATCGTCCCACTCTTCGCCGCAGCCACAATGCAGTTCCGCCTGAATTCTACAGGAGCCAAGAGCCTTGTCAATTACCTGACGCAGCTCATCATTGTCAAAGGGTTTAGAGACATAATCAAAAGCACCGTCCTTCATGGCCTGCATCGCAGTTGAAGAATCAGCAAAGGCGGTAACCATGATTATAGGGAGATGGGAATGGTGTTCTTTGATGACTGCAAGGGCCTCCAGCCCATCCATACCCGGCATACGGATATCCATAAGCACCACATCAGGCTCTTCTCTGTCCACAGCCTCAACGGCTTCTCTTCCGTTTTCAGCTGTGCGGATGGTATATTCATCACCAAAGGTCCGTTTAAAGGCATAACGGACCGCTTTTTCGTCATCAACAATGAGCAGAGTTGTCATAGGGCAGGATAAGTATAAATGAGGTCCCGACACGTTCACGGGAAACAATATCAAGGCGGCCGCCATGCTGCTGGGCAATATTCCAGGCCACAGCCAGACCCATGCCGGTTCCGTCTTCCTTGGTGGTAAAAAAAGGATCAAAAATATGCTTCAAGTTTTCTTCAGAAATTCCATCACCTGTATCAGAGATTGTACATTGTAGAGCATCATCGATGAGGGAGGTTCCTATACTGAGTTCTCCACCTGACGGCATAGCTTGCAGAGCATTCAAAATACCATTCATCAGGACCTGTTTGATACTGGGTCCATCAACCTGTAAAGAAGCAAGGTTTGCTTCTAATTTTTTTTCGATACGAACCCCTGATTTCTCAATTTTTGGCCCTGTTATGGCGAGGACATCTTCAACCAGGCTATTTATGTTAGTATCAGTGAAAGCCATATCAGACTGGCGGGCAGAACGGAGAAAGCGACTGACAGTATAATCTATCCTGTCGAGTTCTTCTATTATTACTTCAAGATCTTCACCCTGTAGCGGCTCCCCCTGTTCTCCTGCTCGCTGAATCAGCATTTTAATCGAAGTCAATGGATTTTTGATCTCATGGGCCAGGCCGGTGGAGAATTCACCGAGAGCATAGAGTTTTTCAGTCCGCACTAGGTTTTCCTGGGCCGATCTGATGGCAGTAACCAGCTCTTTTAGTTGACGGGACATATTATTAAAAGTTGTTGCCAGTTCGCCTATTTCTCCAACACCTTTCTCTGGGATTGCCGTACCGAAATCACCTTCACCCACCCTATAGGCAGCACGATTAAGCAGCAGTATGGGAGAAATCAATATTCTTGCCATCCACAGAGCAATTATAATACCGATAACCACAATCACTCCGGTCACCGCCCACACCTTTTGTCTCGAAGTCTGCAGGGTATTTAAAAGTGGCTGCACAGAAATCCCCAGACGGAGATACCCTGCAACACCTAGTTGTTTAGAGGTTATGGGAATAAGGAGATCCAAAGGATGCTTCTGGTCTGCCTCTGTAAAATCCTGGAGAAAAACCGCCTGTTTTCGAGCAAGCTCAAAGGAAATTACAGGTTTTCGAACGATGGACTCCCGCTCTCGAGCAAGAATAAGTTCTCCCTTATCATTATAGATCTCACCATAGACAAGAAAACTTTCCTTTGATTCCAGGTATGACTGCATGAGACTGTAGAGTGCATAATCTTCATCATAGAGGAGAGGCTCTATAATTTGTCTCGGCATGATTTCACCAAGCTGCAGGGCTCGTATTCGTAAATCTTCCTGCAAAATGCGTTTCTCATCGCGCAGTATTAGGGTAGCAACGGATAGAGCAGTCACCACAACAACGGCCACTATCAGGGCTGACAGGCGTACCGCAATCCGATCATACCAATGCAGTACCATGATATAAATTATTCTCCTTTATTCCAGGGACTATTCTTTTAACTGCTTCCGCAGCAAAATCGCAGAACGATACAGTTCAGGGCTTGCAATGGCAAAACCATCCATTTCAAGTTGATGCAGTACAATTTGACCATGGGGATCATTGGCCATTCCAAGCAATACCTTAAGCAGCGTCCGTTTATCCTCCTTGTCAAGGCCAGGGGTTACCACCACCGGCGGCATACCAAACTCCTTGGATTTATGAATAATACGAACCTGCCTGGCAAAAGAATCCGGCAGTCCATACAGGGAATCAAAAATCAGACTATCCACAGCTGCCCCATCGGCCAGTCCTGTGGCGACGGCTTCAATGGATTTATCATGACTTTCCGTATAAAATGTTTTCTTGAAGAAATTCTTCGTTATATATCCCTGCCTGTTAAGCTTTGCCACCGGATATATTCGGCCACTGAGGGATAAAGGATCGGTGAATGCAAAAACCTGCCCCTTAAGCTCTTCAAGTGTGTTGGCTGGATTATTTTTACCGGTAATGATATATGACTGGTAGGCTGTCTTCCCATTAACCACTGGCACTGCCAGGACTTCCAGACCAAATGCCTTCCTCCCGGCAAGATATCCGCCTGTACAGGTGAAGGCCATCTGTACGCTTTCATCATAGAGGAGGGTGTTGATCTCCTCGTAGGTTCGACGCTGTTTCAAGTGAACGTGGCTCCCTAGTTTTTCTCCCAGATAATCACGAAACTCGGCAAAATGAACCAGGGTCTGAGCCGGCGAAGCCATTGCCGAAACAGCAAAGAAAAAATGGTCTGCATGCAGATCCTCTTCTGACTGCGACAACGCCGAACGGGAAAACAGCAGAAGAAACAAAAAGGAAACAACAAGAGAGTTCAGTATGTTTTTTTGCATAGAAGAGTACCCGTGACCATAAATAATTTAACAACATCACCATGGTAGGCTAAACACCATCAGAGATGCAAGATTCTTTTTAGTGGAGGTGCTGAAAAGGAAATCAAGATACGACTAGCGATTAGAAATAATAGGTCAATTGTCCGATTTGCTCAAATCAAGCCATTGAATGTTGTCATACTAAGCCTGAACAATTGCCCCTAAAATTCTATCCGAAAACTATAGACACCCTCCTCAACAGCACTTTGTACTTTATACCCGGAGTGATTAAAGATTGCCTGCATACGTTTATTATCGCGTAGAACTTCAGCTGTGAATCCGGCAATTCCACTGGCCTTGGCCAGGGTAATAAGATGTTTAAACATAAAGGTTCCCAGGCCCTTATTCTGCCACTCATCCCGAATGACAAAGGCAACCTCAGCCCTATTAGTTCGTTCATCAAGGTAATACCTGCCGACGGCGACAATATCATCACCATGGGCTTCCGGTAAGGTTCCGACGATGGCTACATCCTTACGATGATCCACATAGACAAAATTTTGAATTTCGCGGCTTCCGAAATGCTGGTTATGGCTCATAAATCTGTAATAAAGAGTCTCCTGGGAAAGATCATAGAGGAGATCACGCATCAACGGTTCATCGGTTGGATGAATGGGCCTGAAATACAATTCTGTGCCACTATCCATCAAATAGGTGGCTTTCATCATTCCCTGAGGAGCAACCATAAATTTCCCTTCGACATCCACAAAATCCTGACGAATATATCTAGCTTCAATGGCGTCCTTCAGCAGCTGTTCCCGATGATCCGGGTGAGCTATGGAGATCAATGCAAGTGTCCTGTCCTGTACAGATTTTCCGTGGAGATAGGCCACTCCATATTCAGTTACAATGTAATGGACCGTGGCTCGACTCACAACGACACCGGCACCGGGACTCAGATGAACCCTGATACGGGATTTTCCATCACGGGTGGTGGATGGCATAGTAATAATGGCACGTCCTCCTTCGGAACGAGACGCACCCCGATTAAAATCGACCTGCCCTCCAACTCCGGAGTAGAAGAAACCATCTTCTGAGTCTGAGCAGACTTGACCTGTGAGGTCTATTTGCAGGGCCATATTTATGGAAACCATTCGGTTTTGCTTGCCAATGACATTGGAATCATTGACATATTCTGTAGGACGAAAAGAAAACAATGGGTTATCATCAATATAATCATACAGTTCCTTGCTCCCCATGCAGAAACTTGCCACAACCTTACCGCGATCTGTGGATTTCCTGTTACCACTCACGGCTCCACTCTTAATTAAATCGAGAAGATCATCGGTGATAAGTTCTGTATGAATGCCAAGATCATGTTTGCCTTTCAGAGCTTGCATAACGGCCTGTGGAATGCGTCCCACTCCGGGAATACGCCCCAGTCCAAATTCAACGGTGGACCCGCTTGGCACAAGACCTGTAACAAATTCGGCTATCTTAATACTGATCTCATGGGGAGGCTTCGACTTACGCTCAAGAAGAGGAACATCGGCGGGCACCAGAATGTCCAAATCATACACATCAATAAGACTATCACCACGGGTCCACGGCATTTGCGGATTAACCTGGGCAATCACAAGAGAGGCATTTTCTGCAGCACTTTTCACAATATCAACTGAAACCCCGAGGCTCATTTTTCCACGAGAATCAGGGGGAGTGACCTGAATAAGAGCCACATCAAGCGGCAGTTGCCCGGAATCAAAAAGACGCGGGATATCAGACATCAAAACCGGGGTGTAATCACCACGTCCTTCCTGGATGACTTCACGTACATTATGGCCGATGAAAAACGAGTTTATTTTAAAACAACTGGCGAATTTCTTATCTGCATAGGGGGCATTTCCCTTGGTTAAGAGTTCCACAATCTCGACATCTGCGAGATTTCCGGCTATCCTGGTCATTGCTTCAACAAGAACCGTGGGTTCGCCGCAGCCTGTTCCGAGAAAAACCCGATGACCGGACTTCAACTGTGATAAAGCCCGCTTCGGGGTTTTTATCATATCCTTATAGGTTTCCTTCCAATTAACATCGTATTCCATAATTATCTCATAACTCTCCAGCATCACAGCTAAACAGTTTCATTCCGTCTTTATTTACAATTCTGATGGCGTCGTAAAAACTCTCCACCTAAAGTTTTAGCTTTTTACGAGCTTATCAATTTTGAGTATTCTATTCTCTTCTATTTCTCTTCAGCCAATGGTGCCAGTGTCATTCGGGCATCGGCCACCACCGGTTCAGAACCAAAATCACCAACAATAAAGGGGTTGATATCAAGTTCTAAAATCTGTGGGAAATCCGTTGTTAACTGACTGATTCGCTGGAGTCCCGATGCTATGGCTGCGACATCAACACCATGCTGTCCCCGACGTCCCTGAAGCATGGCGTAGGATTTTGTTGATTTCAGCATCTGTATCGCTTCCTGCTCAGTGATAGGAGCAAGATGAAACGTTACATCTTTCATCACCTCGACAAAAATTCCGCCAAGACCAAACATCAGCATGGGTCCAAATTGCGGATCCCGAGTCATACCAATAATGACCTCAAGTCCTTTTCCTGCCATTTTCTCTACATAGACACCTTCGATACGAGCATCGGGAACCTTCTTTCGAATTTTCAGGTTCATCAGCTCATAGGTATCTTCAGCAGACTCACTGTTGGTAATATTTAAAAAGACCCCGCCAAGATCGCTCTTATGAACAATATCAGGAGATACAATTTTCATGGCCACCGGATATCCAATCCGCTCTGCAATTTCAGTTGCCTCATCGACCGTGGAAGCTAAAGCACCGGTAGGTACATGAAAGCCATAGGCACCCAGCACATCTTTTCCTTTTACTTCACCAAGTTGCAGCATCCCGGTACGTTGGCGACGGGAAATAATCCGTTCCACTCTGCGCCGATTCACCTTAAAACGGGTTACCGTACGTGGTGGACGCTGTTTCCAGGCAGCATACTCACCCATAGCCTTAAGAGCTGCCACCGCTCTTTCGGGTGATCTATACAGTGGTAAACCGCCATCGGCAAGTTCCTTACGAGACACCATTGTTTCATAGCCGCCCATAAATGCCGCAACTATTGGTTTCACACCATCAATGCAGGTTGTTATGGCTTTGGCAATTTCTTCCGGAAATGTCATAGCCTGGGGAGCAAGAACAACTAAAACTGAATCAACATCGGGATCGGCCAGGGCTGACTTTATGGCTGTTACATATTTTTCTGGTTCAACATCACCTAATATCTCAACCGGATTAACCGGTACAGTATTCAGTTGCCGTTGCGAAACTAAAACATTATCTGTCTGCTTGCGATGCTCGTGAACCTTCATTCCAGCAAGCTCCACGGCATCGGCTGCCATAATCCCGGGACCGCCTGAATTGGCGATAATACGAATAGTATTTCCCTTGGGGAGTGGCTGTAGGGATAATGCCGAAGCAAAATCAAAAAGAGACTCAAAGGTATCAGCCCTGATCACACCTGAACGTTTAAAAGCCGCACCATAGGCAGTATCAGCACTTGCCAGAATGCCAGTATGAGATACCGTAGCCTTAAGTCCTGCGCTGGTAGTCCCGGATTTTAAGATGATTACCGGTTTTTTCGATGCTGCATCTTCTGCTGCTTTTATAAAAGTCTTCCCTGCTATTATATCTTCAAGATATCCTACAATAACTTTTGTTTCCTCATCCTTTGCCAGATAAGCCACGGTATCGACACTTGTTATATCTGCTTTATTGCCAATACTAATGAGCTTTGCCAGACCGATATGACGATCATTAGCCATGTCCAGCATGACACTGCAGAGTGCACCTGACTGAGAAAAGAGAGTGACCCCTCCGCTTGCCGGCATGTCACCTGCAAAAGAGGCATTGAGACTGTTTCCGGTATTGATGAAGCCAAGACAATTTGGTCCCAGTAATCGGACACCACGGCGACGACACAGCTCAACAAGTTCCTGCTCAAGTAGCGCACCATCAGGCCCGACCTCCCGATACCCTGCTGCTATAACAATCAGGCCATTTGCCTTTACCTTGGCGCACTCATCAACCACTGCAATAACCTGTGACTGGGGTAGAGCTGACACCACAAGATCCACATCCTGACCACACTCCGAAAGAGATGGAAAACAGGGAAGCCCGAGCAGCTCATCAACTGCCGGGTTAATTGGGATAATAGCGCCCTTAAAACCACCCTGTATAATGTTTACAAGAACGCTATGACCAATCTTGCCCTCGGTTCGAGAGGCACCAACCACAGCAATACTTTTGGGGTTAAATAGTGTATCAATACTCATAAAAATACCTGGTACATAATGCCTTACGGCTAGAGTAACAACTCAACTTTCTGACTTGCACTAATTAATTAATCTCTAAAATAGTGTTTAGACTTTTCAGTAAACATATCAGACTGAAGGAAAAGAAAGAAAAAGCATTATCAATCCTTCAGCCTTTAACCTAACTACCTGTAATAAAATTTACGTCACCGTACAAACACTGTATTATCAACATGTTACCGCAACCAAAAAAAGATTAAGCAACTGTATTGTCATACTTCTTTCCATCCTTTCAAAACTTCGGTTTACCCCTTTTTAATGGCAAAATCATTCTCTTCGAGGAGATCCAGAACTGCAGCGATTTTAAAGGTGTTAATTCTTAGATAGATGGTATCTCCCACCTGCTTATCAAAAATACGGAGAACCCTGGTGAAAGGGATTTTTTCTTTCTCGAGGAGCATCACAATTCGTGTCATGATAGTTGGACTGCCATCATCAAGAATACCAATAAGTACAGCCCCCTTCTCACCCACCCCGAAGAGAGTCTTGTAGGCAGCGTTCAGATCTCTAATAGAAAAAATTCCAACCACGCGTCCGTCGTCATCAACCACTGGAAGAGCTCCCGGCTGATCTCTGTCAAAGAGAAACAGGGCATCGTCAAGTGTTGAATCGGTACCGAGCGTCACACAATCGGTTGACATAATTTCCGAGACCGATGTTTCCTGAACCCGTTCGTAAACCAGTCTTCGTTCACTGTCACTGATTACAGAAGAAGGATATGCTGAGCGCAGATCACGATCGGTGAGTATTCCCACCAGTTTTCCCTGTTCATCAACAACCGGAAGGTGGCGAAAGTGATACTCATTTAATAAAGCCCTCGCCTCTGGAAGAAGCATAGCTGGAGATACTGTAATTGGATCAGGTGTCATATGCCGTAAAATATACATATCTACCTCACTGAAAAGATTTAATATTTTAGTATAACCGGTTCTTATTTCGCCAGTATACCTCTTACATATGCCTCAACGGAATCTCCTAAAACGGAGAGTTCATAGCCTCCTTCCAGAATAGAAAGCAATTTCCCGTTGGTAAATCGCTCGGCCCAGGATTTAACCTCCCGGCCAAGAGTATAATAGAGTTCGGTGGAATATTGCAGGCCTGACATATCATCAGCAATATGGGCATCAAAGCCGGCTGCAATAATAATTGCTTCCGGCTGCCACTCTTCGAGTTTCTGAGGAATGACATTTTCAAGAATATTCTTCACATCCCTGTCATTACCACCTGGAGAAAGCGGAAGGTTCAGGATAGTGCCCTTACCATCTCCCATTCCGTGTTCATCGCCATACCCGGTCCCGGGATAGCTGAAACTCGGATGTTCATGAATACTTATATAGTAACTATCAGCTTCTTCCTCAAAGGCAGATTGGATTCCATTACCATGGTGAGCGTCAAAATCAAAAACAACAATACGCTTTTTATGGTATTTTCGTTGCCAGTACCTGGCAGCAACCACACAGTTATTAAAAAAACAGAATCCAAAGGGAATAGCATGTTCGGCATGGTGACCGGGAGGACGAACCAGACAGAATATATTACTGCCCCTTCCTTCCTCAATAAGATCTATCGCCGAAATTCCGGCACCGGCGGCAAGACACGCAATATCGTAGGAATCATAACAGACCTGATTATCAGAATGGTCAATATATGTCTGACCGGCAAGGACTGCTTCTTCAAAACGAAAGAGCCAGTTTTCGCTGTGGACCTGAGTCAGATCGTTTCGGGTGGCTGCCTGCGGCGACAGAAAGGAAAGCAATGGATAGCAAACACTTGACTTGAGTGACTGGTGTATGGTCTGGAGTCTGGCAGGAATCTCAGGATGATCTCCACCGCCAGTATCATGCTGTAGAAAACGCTGGTCATCGACAATTATCAGAGGAGCAGATAAATTCATAAGTCCCGGAACAAAAACTCTTGTTGAACAGCTTTGGGGTTTCAGTGTATCTTACATAATATTCTTTTCTATTTAATAATATCCCTTGTCTTGCAATAAAGCAACTCTCACAAACCCATATAAACTGAAAAATTATGAACATTACTTTTTACCACTCAAACCTCTGACCTCGCAGCCATATGGCCAAAAAAGTTCTGGATGAACTTTTATTGAATAGGAACGATGTGCAATTGGAGGCGGTTGAGATAATAACCAATCCTCTGCGCACCCTTAAGGATGGAGTGAAATTTATTCCAACCCTTAAATGTGGAGATGAACAACTCAGTGGTATTCTGCTCAATCGTGACAAAATCGAAGCATTTTTAACAAAGGTACAACGGTAGTGAAACAACTTATACTCAGTTCAGTGACACGATTGGATCTGGTGGTCTGGTTGCTGGTGCTGGCATTCTTCTGTGGAAGCAGCTTGCTCTTTCAGGGTGATATCCAGCTCTCTTTTCTTGGGGCATCCGGGATCATTATCGAAATGATGCTCATTAGCCTGGCAGTGGAAATTATTATCGAATCCATTAAGCATCTTAAGGGAATCGGAACTGTCACCGGATTTATAACCAATGGTCCCGAAGCAATCTGTCTTATTGTCGGACTAGTTGCAGGAGATGTCCTCTTTGCCGCCTCCACTCCCCTGGGTTCAAACTTTATGAATCCGGTTCTTCTGGTCATAGCAGCAATGATCTGTAAAATGACATGGCAGACACTGCAGACAAAACCTTTGTACAGCGTTGTCACCATTCTGAGCACGGCAACTCTTGCCATCAGTTTCTATTTTATCCCGGAGTCTTTGTATAAGTACTGGTTGCTTATGGCACTGCTGCTGACCGTACCTCTTTTTTTCCTGCGGCCGAGTGAAGGCGAGGAAGAGAGTGATGCAATGTATCATGAGGGGGCCAGGCGCTGGCTGATACCTGCCATTCTGCTCCTGCTCGGAGCCGGGTATTTTCTTGATCCTGTGGTTTCCTTTGCAGCAGAAAACTCCAAAGCGCCAAAAGGGGTGATTGGTTTTCTGGTTCTGGCTTCTCTTACATCCTGGCCGGAATTCAAGTCATGTCTGGCATTACTGAGTCGCAGAAAACCTCTTGCTGCTATTTTAAATATTACAATCTCAAATATCACCAATATCTGGTTGGCCGCCAGTGGTATCGGTTTTTATTTAGTGAGTCAATAGTGCTATTCACCATGCTATTGAACGGCACAATATTTATCCGGAATCGGGGGACACGATCCCAATTCAAAAGACAAAGACGAATTGGGTCATGTCCCCAGTTTCCTACCAGCGTATTCGTTATGCAATTTCGACTCAAACTCAATTTCGGTGAATAGCAACTCAATAGTTTCACAAACAACTTCGTATTGCGAAGCCATTGACTTTCTTGATGTTCACTCTTCCCTGTACTTATACAAGCCTGTTTAAAGCACTTAAGACCGCTTTTATGGAAGCAACGATTATGTCAGTATCCATACCAACTCCCCATTTTTGGGTACCACCGGGCATCGTCACCTGAATATAAGCAACTGCAGTAGAGCTCGAACTCTTGGTCAAAGCATGCTCATGATAACTACTCAGGGTGAATTTTTCAGTCAGTCCTGCTTTAAGAGCCGCGCAAAAAGCATCAAGGGGACCATTCCCTTCAGCAGCGATTATCTTTTTTTCACCATTTACAACAACCACGGCTTCAATCTCAGCAAAAGATGCCTTTACATCATTATCGATATGACGCTTGACCACATCAAAGCTGTTCAGAAAAAATGGGGTATTTCTGTGCAGATATTCTTTTTCAAATGCATCCCATATTTCCGTAAGTTTGAGTTCCCTGCCGACGTTGTCCGTTACCTTTTGAACAATAGAGCCAAATTCTGGGTGCATGGACTTCGGCATCTTCAGCCCGAACTCCCTATCCATGATATAGGCTACACCGCCCTTTCCAGACTGACTGTTGATCCGGATGATAGATTCATAGGTTCTGCCAACATCTCTTGGATCAATTGGAAGATACGGCACCTCCCATGTTTCCTTTCCCTCACGTTCATAAAGATCCATCCCTTTGTTAATCGCATCCTGATGAGATCCCGAGAAGGCAGTATACACAAGCTCACCGGCATAGGGATGTCTGACATGAACAGGAATATCGGTAACTTGCTCTGAGACTGCAATCAAATGATTAATATCATGGAGATTAAGTTCCGGATCCACCCCTTGAGTAAACATATTGAGTGCCAGAGTTACAATATCTACATTTCCGGTACGTTCACCATTACCAAAAAGAGTTCCTTCAACTCTGTCACCACCAGCCATAAGAGCAAGCTCAGTAGCTGCCACGGCACAACCTCTGTCATTATGGGCATGCAAACTGATGATGGCGCATTCACGATTTTTCATATGTTTACAGAACCATTCAATCTGATCCGCATAGATATTAGGTGTGGCCATTTCAACGGTTGAAGGAAGGTTAATAATAACGGGTTTCGCCTCCGTTGGTTGCCACACATCCATAACTGCTTCACAAATGGATACTGCAAAATCAAGCTCTGTTCCCGTGAAACTCTCCGGAGAATATTCAAAGCGAAATGCTGTATTGTGATATTTCTTGGCCTCTTCCCCAATTACACGGGCACCTTCAACGCCAAGTGCTGTTATTTCGTCACGATTCATCTTAAAAACAGCACGACGCTGCAGAGTCGATGTTGAATTATAGAGATGCATCACAACATTCTTGGCACCTTTCACAGCTTCAAAGCTCTTTTGGATAAGATGTTCACGGGCTGGAGTCAGTACCTGAATCGTCACATCATCGGGGATTAAGCCATCATCGATCAAAGTTCTGGCAAATGCAAACTCCACCTCCGATGCCGATGGAAAACCAATTTCTATTTCTTTAAAACCTGTATCGATCAATAATTTGAAAAGCTCAAGTTTCTGTTGCAGATTCATGGGCTGGACAAGGGCCTGATTGCCATCACGAAGATCAACACTACACCAGAGTGGAGCTTTGGTGATGGTTTTATCTGGCCAGGTACGACCTGGAAGATCAACCCCTGGGTAGGGGCTGTATTTTTTCACAGCTTCAGTTTTCATGCTCTTCCTCTTTTTGGTTGCCCGATACCAGCCACACTCTACACGTTCGTCCAGGACCAATAAGAAAAGGCCGCAGTAAACGCTGCGGCCTTTTCGGATTATCAAGTTATTTTAACGATGTACGTTTCAGAACTCTCCATTTCCCACCACAGGCAATTCCCTAAGCAGGGATAGTAGCAGGCTTGATAGATTGTGTTGTCGGTACATAAACATCTCTTGGTTGTTTTCTATTAATCTTGAAGTTTTAAATAATCACCATAGGGATAACTTGTCAAGTATGGAATCTCTATGAGCCTTAAAAATCGGCTATTTGATGCGATTTTTCCTTTCAGCTCCTTCTAGATATTGACATCTAGGCGATTGCTAGATATATTTCCTCCTCTTATGGTAATTAATGTTGTACGTATTCACAGACAACTTTTCTAATAAAACCTTAACACATATAATAAAAGGAAGAGGGTTCATGGGAAAAATAACAGGCTCCGAAGCCATTATACAGTGCCTCCTTGAAGAGGGGGTTAAAACGATCTTTGGTTTTCCTGGAGGTGCAGTAATTGACCTCTACGACGCCCTAATGGATTCTGAAATAAATGATATCCTTGTTCGCCATGAACAGGGAGCTGTACATGCAGCAGATGGACTTGCCCGTGTAACAGGAGAGGTTGGAGTTGCACTTCTCACTTCTGGACCCGGTGCAACTAATGGTGTTACCGCCATAGCCACTGCCTATATGGATTCTATCCCCATGGTAATTATCACCGGACAGGTTCCCACAGCTCTTATTGGTAATGATGCCTTCCAGGAAGTTGATATCGTTGGTATCACACGGCCCTGTACCAAGCATAATTACCTGGTTAACAAGGCAGAAGACCTGCTTCCAACCTTGCGCGAGGCCTTTCATATTGCCCGTACTGGTCGTCCCGGTCCTGTCCTTATTGATCTGCCAAAAGATGTGGTTGCCACCATGGTTGAGTTTACTGAAAAGAAACCCATCCGTATGCAGAATTACCAGCCCACCTACGAACCTCATATGGGACAGGTGGAAAAAGCATGTAAAGAAATCTTAAAGGCCAAGCAGCCTGTTCTCTATGTTGGTGGTGGCGTTATCCTCTCCAACAGTAATGAGGAACTCACCGAGCTTGCCAAAAAACTCAATATCCCTGTAACTATGACTCTTATGGGTCTTGGCGGATTTCCTGGTGGAGACAGCCTCTCCATGGGAATGCTTGGTATGCACGGAAGCTATACTTCCAATATGGCAGTGGCCAAGAGTGATCTCCTTATCGCAGTGGGCGCTCGTTTTGATGACCGTGTTACCGGTCGAATTGATGCCTTTGCACCACATGCAAAAATCATCCATATAGATATCGACCCTACTTCTATCAGTAAAAATGTCACCGTTGACATTCCAATCGTTGCAGACTGTAAACATGCACTGACTGCTATGAACACCTGGCTGGACTCCTGTGGCACCAATCTTGAAGAGGTAGCAGCCTCCCACGGCCCATGGATCGAAACAGTTGATGCCTGGACCAAGAAACACCCCATGGGATACCTCGATGAAGGTGAGACAATCAAACCACAGTTTGTTATTGAAAAACTCGACGAACTGACCGGTGGGGATGCCATTATCACAACAGAGGTTGGCCAGAACCAGATGTGGGCAGCTCAGTTTTACAAATTTAATAAACCAAGAAGACTGGTTACCTCGGGTGGTTTGGGAACGATGGGCTACGGCCTTCCTGCTGCCATTGGCGCCAAGATGGCATTCCCCGACGCAACCGTTATTGATGTTGCAGGTGATGGCTCCATTCAGATGAACATTCAGGAACTGGCTACAGCAAAACAGTATAAATGTCCGGTTATTGTTTGCATCTTAAACAATAACTACCTTGGTATGGTCCGTCAGTGGCAGGAACTCTTCTACGACAAACGCTATGCTGGAACTGTTATGGAAGTAACTCCTAACTTTGTACTTCTTGCTGAAGCATACGGTGCTGTTGGCATTCGTTGCGATAAAACCAGTGAAGTTGAAGCGACCATCAAACGGGCCCTTGAAGAAGTAAAGAAAAACACTGTTATTCTGGATTTCCGTATTGCCAGGGAAGAAGGCGTGTTTCCAATGGTACCCGCTGGAAAAGCTACTACTGAGATGCTTCTTGTCTGACACCGGTGATGAACGGTAAGCCGGCATAAGTAAAATGGTTAAAGGTGCTTGCAAGCCAAGCACCTTATGAACAACTCGATTTTTTTATTCACAGGATAAACCGATGAAACATACACTTTCAGTTCTTCTTCAAAATAAACCCGGAGTTCTTTCCCGGGTCACTGGATTGTTCAGTGGCCGTGGCTTTAACATTGAGAGTCTCAGTGTTGCCGAAACTCTGGATTCTTCACTCTCATGTCTTACCTTAGTAACCAATGGCAGTGATGCCATTGTTGAACAAATCACCAAACAGCTTCACAAGCTTATTGATGTTATTAAAGTGACCGATATCAGCGAAAGCGAGTACGTTGAAAGAGAGATGGCACTAATCAGGGTCAAAGCTGAGAATACCACTCGCGCAGAAGTCCTGCGTGTTATCGATATATTTCGTGGAAAAGTTGTTGATGTCAGCCCTAAAGCCTATGCTGTGGAAGTAACAGGATCTTCCACAAAGATTCAGGCCATCATTGATATTCTTCGTCCCATCGGGATTAAAGAAATTGTTCGTACCGGAACCATAGCCATGGCAAGAGCACCAAAATAATTATACTATTCAGGGAACTTTGCGCTCCCCGGAATACAAATGTAAAAACATACTCCCTAAAGGCAGATATCGAGATATCGTTATCTGCTTTTGTTGTTATCTGTCCACCTATTACCTGAAATGAAAAGTCCATGACCCACCCAAGGATTCCACTGGCCCGTGAGGGCTATCCTTTTATTGCTTTTGCTGCCTTTGTGACGCTTATCACTGCCATACTCGGATATGAATTCCTGGCCTGGCCAGCTCTTGCTGTCACCACCTTTGTCGTTGCTTTCTTTCGAGACCCTGAGCGAATGACCGATGCAGAATCCGAGCAACTGATATCACCTGCAGATGGTAAAATTATCGTTATAGAAGAACAGTCCGATGATGTTTATCTACAGAATCAGGTCATTAAGATTTCCATTTTCATGAATGTTTTCAATGTACATGTTAATCGAATCCCCTTTGATGGTACTGTTGAAAAAATTGTCTACAAACCAGGGCAATTTTACTCCGCTGACAGTGAAAAAGGTGCACTCCTGAACGAACGCTGTGGGGTGATTCTTACTGCTCAGTCAGGTGAACGTATGGCTTTTGTCCAGGTTGCCGGACTCATTGCAAGAAGAATTGTTAACTGGCTTGAACCAAACGACAGAGTTCAGCGAGGCAAGCGCTTTGGTCTTATTCGTTTCGGATCACGAGTGGATCTGTATCTGCCAGCAACAAGCAGGATACATGTAAAATTAGGACAGAAGGTGCGTGCCGGGGAAACCGCCATTGCTTCCTTCTCTTAAAAGACCCTGTTTCCTTTTTTCATGGAGCATTGCATATGATTGACGACTCACAGGATATCAACAACCGCTTTTATCCGCTGCCATGTATGTTTACCCTGGCCAGTTTATTTTGTGGTTTTTACTCCATTGTTTCTGCCATCAATTCCGACTTTAAAACGTCGGCAATTGCCATTCTTGTAGCAGCTATTTTTGACGCACTCGACGGGCGGGTAGCTCGAATGACTCGTAGTACAAGCCAGTTTGGTGCTGAACTTGACTCATTGTGTGACATGGTCTCCTTCGGTGTCTCACCGGCTGTATTAGCTTACCTCTGGGCCCTACATCCATATGGACGATATGGGTGGCTGGCAGCATTTTTGTATGTTGCCATGACTTCTCTTCGTCTTGCCCGTTTTAATTCACAGGATTCTAAAACAGAATCAAAAAACTTTACTGGGCTTCCCTGTCCGGCCGCAGCTGCTATGATATCTGCTGCTGTTTTGTTCAGCCACTTTCTTGGTATAACGGGAGAGGTAAAACATATCTCCCTCCTCCTGCTGGTTTACATCCTGTCATATCTGATGGTTTCGACCCATACATATTATAGCTTCAAAGAGTTACCGCCTTTTAAGATTAAACGTTTTCAGGTACTCGTTGCTTTTTTACTTCTTTTTATCCTGGTCGCCGCTGAACCCCAAATCATGCTCTTTGCACTTTTTTTAGCCTACCTTGCATCGGGACCGATCTATGGGATTGTAACAAAAGTCAGATCAGTTAAGAACTCTACTCATCCAGTTAAAAAGTCCAACCCCTGATTCCTCTTGTCCGACTAATTACAAGCGCTTCAGGTAACAAATACCTGTGGCGCTTTTTTTATTTTTAATACAATGTATATTGCTGAGAATTGGATTATTTGTTATTCTTCCCAGTTTTCACCTTAATTCAAACAACTAACGACGATTATCTGCAAGTAAACTTGTAAAGATTCCTTTTTAAGGAATGTAACTATTCACCGAAATTGAGTTTGAGTCGGAATTGCATAACGAATACGCT
>CAZIDU010000034.1:0-35411 GCA_964538055.1 uncultured Desulfocapsa sp.
GGCCTGCTACTGCCAAGCTTTATTTGAATTTACAGAAAGAATGGTACACTAACCCCTGTTTTGAAGAAGACACAGAAATACACAGCAGTATACAGGGAAATATGGTGTATGGAAGTAGTGCGGTTAACCTGCTGGAACCCCCTGTTGTTCTACTGGAAGGACATAGATTCGAGCCATGGGATTCCGTGTTTTTGGGTATACGTACTATCCTGTTTCTTCTTATTGTAATATTCATTGTTATCCTGACTGCGGGACGGAGTTTCGTCAGCCATATTCTTGTCAGGCCTCTGGCCCTCCTTCAGGAAGGAACAGAACAGATTCAACAGGGAAATTACAATCATTCAATAGAACTCAAAGGAAAGAATGAGTTTAGCAATCTGGCAGTTGCTTTTAACACCATGTCCGGGCAGCTAACGGAAACTTTTCAACGACTGGATTCTTCGGTCAAAAGCCTGCATCAAGAGGTAGAGAAACGACAACAGATCAATGAACAGTTGCAGCATGCTGACAAGCTGGCCTCTCTTGGACGTCTTGCCGCCAGTATAGCCCCATGAATTCGGTAATCCTCTTCTGAGCCTGAGCTGTTTGTTCGAGGATCTTAAAGCAGAGGGTGGGCTTAGTGAAAAACATTCCCTGATGGTTGGACTTGCAATTGAAGAATGCAAAAGGATGCAGGATCTCATAAGAAGTCTACGGCATATCAGCCGTCCGAGTACAATGAGTCTGAAAAAGATAAAGCCGAATTTACTTGTCCAAAATTCTTTGCTTTTCCATAAAAATTTATTCAGCAGCCATAAGGTCACGTTGAAGAAATCACTGGAAGAGGATCTGCCTGAAATAATTGTTGTAGAAGATCAAATCACCCAGGTTTTCTTTAACCTGATAAACAATGCGGTTGCTGCAATGTTCGACTCGGGAGGCGTGTTAACTGTTGCTACAGCGAAGACGGTAAAAAATGTTACCATCTCTTTTCAGGATAGTGGCCAGGGGATGAATAAAGAAAATATGCGTCATATATTTGAACCGTTTTTCTCTACCAAGCCTGAAAGTGAAGGAACCGGTCTTGGCCTGTATATTTCTTACAATATAATTAAAAATCATGGTGGAAATATCGAAGTTTCTTCCACTCTTTTGCAAGGTACTACGTTTGTGGTCAGCATTCCAAGGCCAGATGGTATGTGATCGTATAAAGAACATATTGATCGGGCACACTACGTGATTCTCTGGAGAGGCTTTGTCTTTTAAGTTGTCAGTGCTTCGCCAGAGGGTGGCCATGTCATGGTGAGGCTGTTATGCGAGTCAAGTTTACAGGCTTTAACCTGTGGGTCGTGATAGAAAGTGAACCAGCTGTCCAGTTTCTGATAGTAACTAAAGTATTCTTCCTTGCGATCGATAACCGTCAGTGGGAAATTGTCATATGCCATAATCCAGAGTGGATTGTTATGGAAGTTGGTTGGGAAGAGGTCACCCAGGTGAACTGCGGTCTCACCCTTTGAGGTGATTTCAATTAACTGGTGACCACGGGTGTGGCCCCCTGTATGACGCAGTGTTATCCCAGGAATGATTTCCTTATCTCCTGTAATTATTTCGAGATGTCCTTCCTGTTTCAGCAGGTTGAAATTTTGTGGCCAGTAGGTGGATTGGGCACGGCGGCAGGGCTGTTCCACATCCTCCCACTCTGTTTTTTGTACGTAATGCACGGCGTTTGGGAATGTTAGTTCTTCTTTGCCCTCGGTGTCATGCAAGACTATCCCGCCGGCATGATCGAAATCACAATGGCTAAGGAGGACATAATCAATGTCCTGTCGTGACAGGCCAATCTCTGCAAGATCATCCACAATGGACCAGGGAGAAGTCACCTGAAAGATGGAGAGCTGTTTTTCTGTCAGTTTGTTGCCAAGGCCGGTGTCGATAATACAATTATGCTGTGGCGTTTTAATGAGCAGGACATTATTGGTAAAGAGCAGAGTGTTTGCGGCATCGGCAGGACACTTTTTTTCCCAGAGAACCTTTGGGACAGCGCCAAACATGGTTCCGCCATCGAGACGGAAATTGCCACCGTTTAACCAGTAAATCTGAAAATCACCTAGAGCTAATTTTTGTGATTCCATCAGAAATTCCCCAGGGCAGACCAGAGAACACCGGCGGCAATGGCCGATCCAATGACCCCAGCAACATTGGGGGCCATGGCATGCATAAGGAGAAAATTCGTGGGGTCTTCCTTGAGGCCCACTGCATGGACCACCCGTGCCGAATCAGGAACTGCGGAAACACCTGCAGCACCAAGGAGTGGATTAATCTTCTCTTTCAGGAAGAGATTCATAAGCTTGGCAAAGAGTATCCCGCCCGTGGTAGCAACAATAAATGAGCCTGCACCAAGGATAAATATCAGAATAGACTGGCTGGTCAGGAACGTCTGAGCCTGGGTGGAGGCACCTACTGAAAAGCCAAGAAGGATGGTTACAATATCGATTAGAGAGTTTCGTGCTGTATTGGCAAGTCGTTCAGTGACCATGGATTCCTTGAGGAGGTTGCCGAAAAAGAGCATACCGAGAAGAGTCATGGAACCGGGTGCAATAAGAGCACAGATAAGAAAGGCCACAATAGGAAAGATGATTTTTTCTTTCTTAGAGACCTGGCGCGGCGGTTTCATATGAATAATACGCTCTTTTTTCGTGGTGAAGAGGTACATGATTGGCGGCTGGATGACAGGGACGAGTGCCATGTAGGAGTAGGCGGCAATGGCAATGGGGCCTAGGAGTTCAGGGGCCAGCATGGAGGAAAGAAAAATGGCTGTGGGGCCGTCTGCTCCACCGATTATGCCTATGGCTCCAGCCTGCTCTGGAGAAAACCCCAGGTAGAGTGAACCAATAAATGTGAGAAATACACCGATCTGGGCGGCAGCTCCTAAAAGTATCAGCTTGGGATTGGAGAGCATGGTGGAAAAATCGGTCATTGCTCCGATGCCAAGAAAGATAAGGGGCGGATATATTCCTTTCATAACCCCCATGTACAGGTAGGAGAATACGGAGCCTTCGGCATAGACGGAGAGCGGCATTCCTTCAATGGGGGGGATGTTTCCCACAATTACTCCAAATCCAATGGGGACCAGCAGGAGCGGTTCGTAATCCTTGGTAACGGCGAGGTATATAAAGATAATTCCCACGGCGATCATGATGAGATTGATCCATTCCAGGTGGGCAATTCCGGAGTTGCTATAGAAGCTTAAGAGATCCACAATGTATCCTATGTCAGTATAATCAAGGGTTGGCCCTGATTGACCACGTCGCCTTCAGCTATAAGAATTTCACTTACAGTTCCATCCATGGTCGCTGTGATACTGTTTTCGAGTTTCATGGCTTCAAGAACGAGTAGCTTCTGTCCGCTACGTACCTGTTCTCCAAGGCTTACCGTAATGCTGATAATCTGTCCAGGGATGGGAGTGAGGATAGCACCGGACCCTGCAGTTGCAGGTGCTGATGTCGAAGAAGGTGCAGGAGCGGCAGAAGGCATGGCAGAGATGGGGACACTTGCCTTGGGCTCTGTAACTGTGGCGAGGTTTTCGATGGTATCAATATGGACAATATGCTGCTTGCCATTTACCTCAGCCAGCACAGCATCATCGGTAACATCTTTTATAACAACAGTGTAGCTGTTGTTATTGATTTTCAATTTATATTCTTTCATTAGTGGTTCCAGGTATTGGTCAATTTTCGGCTGCTTAAAGTTTGCATACGGCCTGAAACCAGCCATGGCGATTCCATATCACCATGACTTTTCCAGGTAATACGCTCATCTCCATCGGGAAAGTTGTTGTGGAGATGAAGAGCGGTGGCAATGGCCAGAAGGATTTCCTCTTCTTCATTGCTGTCTGCAGGATTTTTTGTCTTCGATGGCTGTGTTTTTTTGCTACCCAGTTTAAGAAGCTTGGGCAGCAGGGTGATATAGATGGCAATGATCACCAACCCGCCAAAGACCAGTCCCATTCCCATAAGGGAGAACTGTAGAGCATCAAGTCCTGGCTGGGTGAGATTGTGAAGACCTATGTTTGTAAATGTCATAGTTGCGGTTTTCGGTGTGCGGTTTGGGGTTTTCGGAAAAGACTAAAAGAGAGGTTTTAGGTTTTGCCCGCAAACCGCAAACCTAAAACCATTCTTTAATCTTTTAACCGTGTCTTTATAGGGGGATATTGCCATGTTTTTTCATGGGGTTGCTGTCTCGTTTGTTCTGCAGCATCCCAAGGGCTTTAATAATGCGAAAACGAGTTCGGGCAGGTTCAATGATGTCATCAACATAGCCGCGTCTTGCTGCTACGTACGGATTGGCGACTGCATCCTGATATTCTTTCTCTTTGGCAGCAAGATACGCCGCCGGATCATCTGTTTTTGCGGCTTCCCTTCCATATAATACGCCAACTGCTCCTTTTGCTCCCATTACAGCAATTTCAGCAGAGGGCCAGGCATAGTTAATATCGCCACGCAGATGCTTGGATGACATGACACAATAGGCACCACCGTAAGCTTTACGAGTGATGACTGTAATTTTTGGAATGGTTGCTTCTGCGTAGGCGTAGAGGATTTTGGCACCGTTACGGATAGCACCGCCATATTCCTGGGCTGTTCCTGGAAGAAATCCGGGCACGTCAACAAAGGTGACCACGGGAATATTGAAGCAGTCGCAAAAGCGGACAAAGCGGGCGCCTTTAATGGAAGAGTCAATGTCGAGTACACCTGAGAGATGAGACGGCTGATTGGCTACAATGCCTACTGTTTTTCCGTCATATCTCGCAAATCCGATGATGAGGTTGGGTGCAAAGTCTTTTTTGATCTCGAAGAAATCTCGGTTATCTATGCTTGAAAGGATTACCTCCTTCATATCATAGGGGGTACTGGCACTTTCAGGGATGATTGTGTTGAGTTCCTCTGAACGTCGTTCCGATGGATCCTGAGTGGGCAGTGTGGGTGGAGCCTCCGCATTGTTTTGTGGAAGATAGGAGAGCAGTCTTTTAACATACTCAACACAGTCTTTTCCGGATTCGGCTGCATAATCTGAAACACCAGAGCGTGACGAATGCATATCGGCACCGCCGAGCTCTTCCACGGTCACATCCTCATGGGTGACGGCTTTGACTACTTTGGGGCCAGTGAGGAACATATAGGAGTTATTTTTGACCATGGCCACAAAGTCGGTAAGTGCCGGGGAATAGACGGCACCACCTGCGCAGGGGCCAAAGATGGCAGAGATCTGCGGTACAACGCCGGAAGCCATAACATTACGAAGAAAAATGTCCGAATATCCGGCCAGGCTTTCGATGCCCTCCTGGATACGGGCTCCTCCCGAGTCATTGAGGCCGATGATGGGGGCACCATTTTTGATCGCAAGATCCATGATCTTGCAGATTTTTTCAGCAAATGTCTGGGAGAGCGAACCACCAAGGACTGTTGGATCTTGGGCATAGACGTAGATCAGTCTCCCGTCCACGGTCCCGTAACCGGTGACCACACCGTCTCCCGGGAATATCTTTTTCTCCATACCAAAATCATAGCAGCGATGGGTCTTGAACATGTCAAACTCTTCAAAAGAACCGGGATCAAGAAGGAGGTCAATTCGTTCTCTGGCTGTCATCCTGCCTTTGGCGTGGAGCTTGTCGATTCGTTCCTGGCCGCCTCCTAGGCGTGCTTCGGCTCGAAGTTTCAGCAGGTTGTCAATATGGTCTGTCATTTTTGTGCTCCACTGCAAAATTCAGTGAGTAGGCCATGGCTGGACTTGGGATGAAGAAAGGCTACCTGTTTGTTTCCGGCCCCGGTGAATGGTGTTTCATGGATCAGTTTGCAGCCCTTTTCTTTGGCTTGTTCTAACTGTTCTTCCACATTTGTACTGAGGTAGGCCACATGGTGTAAGCCTTCTCCCCGACTGCTCAGGAATTTGGCGATGGGGCTGTCATCCGTCGTGGGTTCCAGGAGTTCAATATGGGTTTCACCGAGAACGAAAAAAGCCGTACGTACCTTCTGGGAGATAACTTCTTCTTCCCTTTCGCAGGTGAGTCCCAGTATTTCTTCATAGAACTTACGTGCTTCAGCTATGGAGTGAACTGCAATTCCTAAATGGTCTATTTTTTTTAGCATATATAGTGTTTTATAGAGTGTTTTGATCTTTGTGTTACAATCAGTCCCGATATTCCCCGAAAATCCCACGAAGAACGGAGCATATTTCACCAATACTTGCGTAGGCGCGAACCGCGTCAATAATTGGTTCCATGAGATTTGTATCCGATTCAGCTGTCTCTTTCAGGGCTGCAAGTCTGCTCTGTACCTCTGGCTCATCCCTTTGCTTGCGCACATTTTGCAACGAATTTACCTGTGCTTCTTCCACCATCGGATCAACCCGGAGCAATTCCGGTTTTTCCTCCTCGTCAATCTGGAAGGCATTGACGCCGACAATGACCCGCTCACCGGATTCGATCTGCTTCTGGTAGTCGTAGGCAGCCTGTTCGATTTGACGCTTAATAAAGCCATCCTCAATACAGGCAACTACACCACCGGACTGTTCAATTTTGGCAATCAGTTCTTCCGCTGCAAGTTCGATTGCGTCAGTGAGCTGCTCGATATAATACGATCCGGCAAAAGGATCAACAGTATCTGCAACACCGGATTCATGGGCAATGATCTGCTGAGTACGAAGTGCGGTGCGAACCGAGTCTTCAGTGGGAAGAGACAGGGCCTCGTCACGTGAGTTGGTGTGCAGGCTCTGAGTCCCGCCAAGCACTGCGGCAAGCGCCTGGATGGTAACACGTACAATATTATTGTCTATCTGTTTTGCGGCAAGGCTGCTTCCTGCGGTCTGGGCATGGAATCGCATCATCATGGAGGCCGGTGTTTTTGCCTCGAAGCGATTCTTCATAATCCTCGCCCAGAGTCTGCGCGCTGCTCTGAATTTCGCAATTTCTTCAAGAAGGTTAGATGATGCATTGAAGAAGAAGGCCAAGCGCTTGGCGAAATGGTCAACCTCAAGCCCTGCCTCTATGGCTGTCTGAACATAGGTGATGCCGTTTGCCAGGGTGAATGCAACTTCCTGGGCGGCGGTTGATCCTGCCTCCCGGATATGATATCCGGAAATGGAAATGGTATTGAAGAGTGGCATATTACTGCTGCACCACTGAAAAATATCGGTAATCAGACCAAGGGATGGTTTTGGAGGGAAGATATAAGTTCCGCGGGCAACGTATTCTTTTAAGACATCGTTCTGAATGGTCCCACGGAGTTTGTCTGCCGGGACACCCTGTTTTTCAGCCACCACAATATACATGGCCAGAAGCACAATTGCCGGAGAGTTTATGGTCATAGAGGTGGATATTTTGTCGAGCGGGATGTCAGCAAAGAGTGCTTCCATATCCGCAAGAGTATCAATGGCCACACCCACCTTACCGACTTCGCCAAGAGACATAGGGTCGTCTGAGTCGTAACCGATTTGGGTGGGGAGGTCAAAAGCTACGGACAGGCCTGTGGTTCCCTGATCGAGTAGATAGCGGTAGCGTTTATTGGATTCCGATGCCGTGGAGAACCCGGCATACTGACGCATGGTCCAGAATCTGCCCCGGTACATGGTGGGCTGAACGCCTCTGGTATACGGATATTGTCCGGGAAAACCAAGATGCTCCAAATAGTCGTCATTGATGTTTTCTGGAAGGGCGAGGCGCGGGATTTCGGTGTCTCCATGCAAAGTGAACTCTTCTTTACGTTCCGGGAAACGATTCAGACTTGTCGAGAGTTCGTTTTCCTGCCAGTCACTATGTTTTTTATTTGTGCTCACGATATTGTATAATTATTGGAGTTTAAAGGTATTGATCAGCTCCTGTGCTCGCACACGGGGATCACTTTTTTCGGAACATTCTGTCATAGTCTGTATAAATTTGGGCCGAAGCATTTCAATTACCCAGTCGATGGTTTCGGCGTCGAGCGCCTTGTCACGTCGTTTCTCTTTGATGCCATTTGCTGTTATATAGTGGGCAAATCTGTCGACACTATCAAGCAGTGTGCTGATGCCCATATTCTCAGTGGCAACGGTTTGTAGAACCCGCTTTATTTCACTCTCTTCCTCTTTAGCGGAAAAAATCTGTTCCATATCCATGCACAGGGCTTCAGCACCCGCCATATCTGATTTGTTAACCACTAAAAAGTCTGCGACTTCAAGGAGTCCAGCTTTCATGGCCTGGATATCATCCCCAAAACCGGGGGCTAGTACCATAAGAGTAATGTCAGCAAGACGGACAATATCCATTTCGGACTGACCAACACCCACCGTCTCAATAAGAATAACCTCACAGCCGGAAGCCGCCATGATACGTACTGCGGCACCAGCAGAGGCACACAGCCCGCCAAGTCGTCCTCTGGTTGCCATGGAGCGTACCACAACATCGGGGTCAAGGGCGTGCTCCATCATGCGAATGCGATCGCCAAGGATGGCGCCTCCGCTGATGGGAGAAGAGGGATCCACCGCAATAATCCCAACACGCTTTTTCTGCTCGCGCAGTCTTCGGATCAGGCTTGAAGTGAGGGTGGATTTTCCGGCTCCGGGAGGGCCTGTTATCCCAAGAACCAAAACATTGTCGATTAGATCCCGGTCGAGCGCAGAGAGAAGAGCAGCTGCCTCTGCAGTGTTGTTTTCCACGGCAGAGATGGCCCTGCCAATGGCTCGGGGATCGTGGTTTTTGAGTCCTGCAAGCAGGGCGTTACTTTTGGGCGTCATGGTCGCGATGCTGCTGACTGGCCGTTGTGAAAGACTGGATAATCGTGTCAGCCGGAGTGCCGGAGGTAAAGATGGCATTCAGGCCTTCTTTGAGGAGGAGCTCGATATCCTCATCCGGGATAACCCCACCACCCAGAACCGGGATATCTGCGCCACCCCGGTCCTTTAATTCCCGGACAACCTCTGGAAAGAGTCGTAAGTGGGCACCGGAAAGTGAAGAAAGCCCCACCACATCCACATCCTCCTGGATGGCTGTGGCTGCAATCTCTGCGGCTGTTCTGCGGATGCCTGTATAGATAACTTCAAAGCCTTCATCCCGCAGGGCACGGGCAATAAATTTGGCACCACGGTCATGACCGTCAAGGCCGGGTTTTCCGATAAGTACGCGGTAGGGTGTCTGTTGTGTTGTCATGATATTTTCAAACCATTTGCAGTTGTTTTGTCTGGAACAGCCAGAACCACTGAGCCATCTTCCTGGGAAAATCCTGTGACCAGACATTCCGACATAAAGGGACCGATCTGTTTGGGTGGAAAGTTGATAACAGCGATGATCTGTTTACCCAGCAATTCTTCCCTGTTGTAGAGATCTGTGATCTGGGCGCTTGATTTTCTGATGCCAATTTCATCACCAAAATCAATTACAAGTTTCCAGGCGGGTTGCCGTGCCTCAGGGAAGTCGTTGACCTCAACGATGGTGCCTGTGCGCAGATCAACCTGTTCAAATTCCTGCCAGTTAATTTCTTTCATTGTTGGTTTTATATGTGCTCTATAAAGATTTCACTGCAGAGTTTGCCAAGATCTCCAAGACTCTCACAGACATGAATTCCATTTTCCCGCATCGCGGTAAGTTTTGCCTCGGCTGTCCCTTTGCCGCCACTGACAATGGCCCCGGCATGACCCATGCGTCTGCCGGGAGGGGCGGTGAGTCCCGCAATAAAGCCAACCACGGGTTTGCTCATATTGGCTGCAATCCAGGCAGCTGCCTCCTCTTCTGCACTGCCGCCGATCTCACCAACCATCACCACAGCCTTTGTCTCAGGGTCGTTTTGGAATGCGGAGAGGCAGTCGATAAAGTCAGTGCCGTTGATAGGGTCACCGCCGATGCCCAGACAAGTGGTTTGGCCAAGTCCCTGCTGCGTGAGCTGGTGCACAACTTCATAGGTAAGGGTGCCGGATCGTGACACGACACCGACGGGGCCGCCTGGCATATGGATGGGCCCTGGCATAATGCCGATCTTGCACTCTCCGGGAGTGATAATGCCGGGACAGTTGGGGCCGATAAGGCGGGTATGTTTGCCTGCCATACCATTCTTGACTCGGAGCATGTCCATAACTGGAATTCCTTCTGTGATACACACCACAAGATCAAGACCCGCGTCTACTGCCTCAAGGATAGCTTCTGCGGCAAAGGGCGGAGGGACGACGATCATGGAGGCATTGGCTCCAGTTTCACGGCTTGCTTCAGCGACACTATTAAAAACAGGGATGCCATTGAAGCTTTGTCCGCCTTTACCGGGGGTCACTCCGGCAACGATGTTTGTACCGTAGTTTTGACACTGTTCGGTATGGAACTGTCCTTCTTTTCCAGTAATGCCCTGAATCAGAACTCTGGTGTTTTTATCTACAAATATGGCCATGCTTTATTCCTTAAATTCAAATTCTAACGGGCTGGTGAGTTGCAGGGGATCATCGGTGCTGATCTCCACGGATGGCGGTACCGTTTCTGTCTGCTCAAGGGTGAAGGGGGCGGTAGGATTTTCTTCTCTCTTCTTCAGGTAATCAAGGGCATCTTTACAAAAATCGGTGATGACCCCATCAACTCCCACGGTGAAATAGAAAAACTCAAGCTCTTCATCAAAACTGCGTGTAAAGGGGACTCGGGTAGCGTCATTCTTTCCAATAGGAAAGGTGAACACCATGGTCCCCAGTTGTTGGGCATTTTTCACAAAATCATCGAGTAGCAGTTTTCCCTGTGAGTCAGCCAGCATGTATTTTGGCAGGCCAATGGCGGCCACGGATCCGGTCAGTGAGCGGAGGCCGGATTTAGAGAACATCCAGTCGTAGTTGTAACTGTTCCACTCTCCCCATTCTTCAACCATGTTCTCCTGTCCTTCATTGGACTCTATAAGCTGCAACAGTTTTATGTCCATCCCCATTTCAGGAAGAAGCTGCTTTTTGATACGGCGCAGTTCCATGGCATCGTAGGACATAAGAAGGAGTCTGTCGTCCTGTCCGCTGTAGCCATATTTTTGGAGGATACGGAGTACGGGGCTACTGATATCCTTAGCTTCTTTACGGTGCAGCCATGGCTGTTTGATTTCAACGGCAATGGAGATCCTTTTCTCCAGGCTCCTGTTCAATGCTTCGATCAGAGACAGTACTTCTTCAAGGGTAGGGATGGTAAGGCGGGGTTGCAGGTCTTTCGGGAAACGTCCAGCTGGATCCCTCAGGGTTAGTTGACGAATTTCTTCCAGAATGAAGTCGAGTGCATAAAACTGACCATCGTCTCGCATCCGATCCGGAAAAATTTCTCCAACATTGGTGGCTTTTTGTATCCTTGGAGAGCTCATCACAATAACTTCATTGTCAGCTGTGAGCACAGTATCAATCTTGATACTGTCAGCATTCATCGCCACGGCCAGGGCCACTGCTGGCAGACTGTTTTCCATGAGGTAGCCTGATCCACCACCCTGTGCAATCACAAGCTTGGCTGTTGCCTGCAATGGTAAGAGGACGAGGCTAAGAAGAACAAGGAAAAATCCCGGATGTTTTATAAATAGAGATAGATGTCGCATGGTTGTTATATGGCGGCCAATAGTTCAGCGGCATGTTTGAGATCTGTTGCATTCCTTAGGGAAAGACCGGAATCAGCAAGGATCCTCCGGCCTTCATCCACATTCGTTCCCTCCATACGGACAACAACGGGAAGTGAGAGACCAATCTTTCTGGCAGCTGTCACCACACCTTCAGCCAGGATATCACAGCGAAGGATACCGCCAAAGATATTGATAAAAACACCACGTACGTTGGGGTCTCTCAGAATAATACGAAAACCGTTCTCCACCATCTCAGCACTTGCTCCACCTCCGACATCAAGAAAGTTAGCTGGCTCTACCCCAGCCTGCTTTATCAGGTCCATGGTAGCCATGGCAAGGCCAGCGCCATTGACCATACTGCCGATGGTGCCGTTAAGACGGATATAATTTAAGCCATGACTCGATGCTGCCGCTTCGAGTTCATCCTCTTCACTGCTATCGTGCATGGCAAGGATTTCGGGATGGCGAAAGAGACTATTGGAATCAATGTCCATTTTTGCATCAAGTGCAATTACGGTATCCTCGTTGGTGATAACCAAGGGATTGATTTCAACGAGGGAGCAGTCGCTTTGCATAAATAGGGCAAAGAGTTTTCTGATGATGCTGCCAAAACTTTTGGCAACGGCAGGGGCAATCTCAAGCCCGAAGAGCAGCTCCCGAATCTGATAGCCCTGCAAACCAAGCAGCGGATTCACATGTACTGTGATAATACGATCCGGGGTTTCTTCTGCTACCGTCTCAATATCCATTCCACCATCACGGCTGGCAATGATGACAATACCAGCATGGTCACGATCGACGAGCATTGAGAGATAGAGTTCTCTTGCAATCCCCACTCCCTGCTCAAAGAGGATGGTCTTGACTTCCGTTCCCTCTGCCCCGGTTTGTTTGGTAACAAGCTGCATGCCAAGGATTCTTTCAGCCGCTGTCTGTGCCTCAGCCAGTGTTTTGGCAAGGACCACACCGCCGCCTTTACCGCGGCCACCTGCAAGGATCTGTGCCTTGACAGCCACGGGCATTGTCATTCCCTCAAGAAGTGAGGCGATATCTTCTTTGGCAGTGCATGTTTTCCCTTCTGGAACGGGAATCCCTGAGTTACGGAAGAGCTCTTTAGCCTGATATTCGTGAATTTTCATTATTTTTTTGAATCCAAAAGTCGATGTCTTACGTTCGTTATTTCTTGGGGTATCCCATAGTACTTAAAGCCCCGGTGATCTCATCAAGACTCGTGGGGTCATCAATGGTGGAAGGCATATTATAGGCCTTGCCATTGGCAATGGAACGCATGGTGCCGCGAAGAATTTTTCCTGATCGTGTTTTTGGCAGTCTCTCCACCATAGAGGTTTCGCGAAGACAGGCAATGGGGCCTATCTCATTACGAACCATCTTTACCAGATCATTCTGGATCTCTTCGACAGTATGTTCTACTCCTGCTTTCAGGACAAAAAGACCGAGTGGCAATTGACCTTTTAACTGGTCGTCCGTTCCAATAACTGCACACTCTGCAACATCAGGGTGGGTGGCGATAACCTCTTCCATGGCCCCGGTTGAGAGGCGATGCCCTGCGATATTAATAACATCATCCATACGACCCATTACAAATACATAACCATCCTTGTCAATATAGCCACCATCACTGGTCTCATAAAATCCAGGAAAAGTTTTCATATAGGAAGAGATGAAACGTTCTTCATTGCGCCACAGCGCAGCCAGGGTTCCGGGAGGCAGTGGAAGCTTGATAACAATGTTACCCTCTTCTCCTGCCGGAAGCTCTTTGCCGCTGTCATTGACTATCCGTACATCATAGCCGGGAACAGGCAGGGTGGGAGATCCTGCCTTGACTTCCATTTCTTCAATACCACGGCAGTTGGCAACGATGGACCATCCGGTTTCCGTTTGCCACCAGTGATCGATAACGGGAACATTAAGGAGATCCGAAGCCCAGTGGTAGGTGTCGGGGTCAAGACGTTCCCCTGCAAGGTAGAGTGCTTCAAAGGAACTCATGTCATACTGGGCCAGTAATGAACCGGTGGGATCCATTTTTTTAATGGCACGGAATGCTGTGGGTGCGGTGAACAGGACCTTGACCTTATGCTCTGAAATAACCCGCCAGAAGGCGCCGGCATCGGGGGTTCCAATGGGCTTTCCTTCATAGATGATGGTGGTGGCGCCCTTCAGCAGTGGCCCGTAAATAATATAGGAGTGTCCAACCACCCAGCCAACGTCGGAGGCTGACCAGAAGACATCACCTGCCTCGATATTATAGATGTTTTTCATGGACCAGTGAATGGCAACGGCATGTCCGCCGTTATCACGCATAACGCCCTTGGGCATCCCAGTGGTACCTGAGGTATACAAAATATAGAGTGGATCAGTGGCAGCAACAGCTACACAATCTGCGGGTTCACTTGCGGCAACGAGTTCCTGCCAGTCCAGATCTCTTCCTTCCTGCATATCAGCGGTGATGACATCACGTTGGAAAACAATACATTTTTTCGGCTGATGATCGGACTGTTCGATGGCTTTGTCCACCAGAGGTTTGTAGGCGATTGTTTTTTTTCCTTCCACAGCACCTGACGCCGTAACCAGCACTTTCGGCTGGGCATGGTCGATGCGAATGGCAAGCTCACTTGCGGCAAAGCCGCCAAAGACAACGGAATGGACGGCGCCCAGTCTGGCACAGGCCAGCATGGCAACGGCAGCTTCGGGAATCATAGGCATATAGATGATTACCGTGTCTCCTTTAGTAACGCCCTGGCTTTTCAAAGCACCCGCAAATCTTGCAACCTTGGTCTGCAGCTCTTTGTAGGAGATTTTACGAATGGTATCGGTTACGGGAGAATCATAAATAATAGCAGTTTGTTCGCCTCGACCTGCTTCCACATGGCGATCGATGGCATTGTAGCAGGTGTTTAGCTCCGCACCACGATACCATCGATAAAATGGAGGGTTTGAGGCGTCGAGTACTTTGTCCCATTTCTTGATCCAGTCGATACCTTCTGCGGCGTTTGCCCAGAACTCATCTGGCTGCTCAATGGATTGCTGAAATAAGGTGTTAAATTTTCCCATGATTTTCCTCGATTAAGTTTACAAGTTTACAGGGTAACGATAAATAGTACTGTTATTCAGCCTTCAGCCTTCAGCCTTCAGCCTTCAGCCTTCAGGCCTTACAATTCCACGCCAGATCATTTCAAACATTACATCTGTCTGATCGGCTAAGCTCTCTTTTTGTCCCCGTTGCACCCACATAATAAAACTACGTTGTACAAAACCAAGCATAAAATCAAGGAGAATTCTGGTGTCCACATCGGGGTTTAGCACACCCTCTTCCTGGCCCTGTCTGAGGACATCCATAAGAAGATTGAACATTCTACGCTGTTCAAAGCTCTCGTCGGCCATCCATGTTTTCATGGGAAGTGTCATAAAGATTATTTTGGCAAATTCATTATGATTTTCATAGTAATCAAGTTGGAGCCAGAAAATCTTGCGGAGTTTTTCTTTTAAATCAGCCATGCCCTGGAGGTGATCGATAATTCTGTCGGTGAGTTTCCCCATCCATATATCTACAAAGGCAAAAACAAGGCCTTCTTTATTGCCGTAATGTTTATATATTGTGGCAAAACTTACCCCGGCTTTCTGGGCAATGTCCCTGATGCCAACTGCATGGAAATCGGATTGGGAAAACACCTCTAATATTGTGTTGCCCAAACGGTCATGGAAGGGAGGGATGTTGGTCACTTGTTATTGTTCTATGTTGTTAAGCGAAGGTAGAAAAAAATCTTATTGGTTGTTGTTTTTAAAAAATGAGTAACATTATTACACGAAACTTATAGTCCGCTCACAACGAATGTCAAGACAATTGATAGGGGAGGGTGATTTGTCAAAGGAGAGAGTGGTCGCAGGATCTGCTATCCATGAGCAGGACAAGGTTCATAGTTTAGAGGTCACTATTCATGCCACGTAGAAGAATGATTCCGACACTGTCCGGTATGTGGCATTATGCCACCAGAACATTTCTTAAGGCTGTCTTCAGTTCTTCCAGCAGGAATGGTTTAGTAAGTGCTGCTTTGAATCCATACTCCTGATAATCAGCCATAACCGGATCATTTGAATAGCCGCTGGATACAATAACTTTTGCGGAAGGATCAGTTTTCAGTATTTCGATCACAGCCTCTTTACCGCCCATGCCACCGGGAATGGTTAAATCCATTATGATGATATCGACGGGTTTACCATTCTTCTGTTGTTCTTTGAAAATGTCGATGGCTTCTCTGCCATTTGCGGCAATTAATACCTCATGACCGCATGTGCTGAGCATCAACTTGGCAATATCCTGAACAAGTACTTCGTCATCCATAATAAGTATTCTAGCCTTTCTTGTTTCAAGGCTATGGGTTGTTTCTGTCGAAGTCGGGATCATGGGACTGTGCTGTTTTGAAGCTGGAAGATAGATGGTAAAGATGGTTCCTTCGTCCACCTTTGAATGAACCTCGATATGACCGTGGTGCTTTTTGATAATTGAATGGATGATGGCTAGCCCCAGACCACTGCCCTCTGCTCTGGTTGTAAAATACGGATCAAATATTTTTTCGAGATGTGCTTCACTAATACCGTACCCGTCATCTTCCACGGCTATTTTGATATATGCCTTATCGGATAGGTGATGAGGTTTTGCAGGGTTGTCTTGCTCGACATTACTGGCAATAATTCTAATTTTTTCACCCTTGGCCATGGCGGCCTGCGCATTCATAACCAGATTTTGAATAACCTGTCCTATTTGCCCGGAATCAATGTCAACAAGCCATAAATTATCCGGAATAGTAAATTGGCATGAGAGTGAACTGCCATGGAGGATGAAATTCGTTGACTCAGTTATTGTTTTAGCAATGGAAGTTGTTTTTTTGACAGGGTCCCCTCCTTTGGAAAAAGTGAGCAACTGTAGAGTAAGATCCTTGGCTCTCAGAGAGGCTTTTTTCGCTGTTTGCAAAAGAGGGTAGGCTTTATTCTCTGAATCGACGAACATCTCGGCTAGCTCAATGTTACCAAGGATTGCAGCGAGAATGTTGTTGAAGTCATGGGCAATACCACCAGCCAGTATTCCCACCGACTCCAGTTTTTGAACCTTGAGTAGTTCCTTTTTTGTTCTTCTTTTCTCGGTTACATTCCGAAATACAAGGACGGTGCCAATTATCTCACTGTTCTTGTTGAAAATTGGTGCTCCACTGTCTTCTATACTATATTGAGTACCATCTCTGGCAATAAGGGCAGTGTTGCTTGCCAACTCGACTATTTTCCCTGAGGCCAGAACTTCATCAACCGGACTCTTGCTGGGGATCCCGCTGTTTTCGTCTATGATTTTAAAAAGGTGTTCAACTGGTTGGCCAATGGCTTCCTGCTGGCTCCATCCAGTAAGGTGCTCGGTGACTTTATTGATTAATAGAATGTTTCCTTTGAGATCAGTGGTGATAACACCATCACCAATACTTCTCAAAGTTACCGCAAGCTGTTCCCTCTCAGAGGCAAGGGCAAGTTCCATCTTCTTTTGTGGTGAGATGTCCTGAAAACTTTCTACGACACCAACTAGGTTATTGTCAAGATCCCGGAAAGGTCGTCCTGTAACAATAAAGACCCTGGTTACTCCATCGATCTTCTTTGATATCTCGCGAAATACTTCTTTTTGTCCCGCCTTGATTTGAAACAGTGGGCACTCTTCTGTCTGACAAAAGGGGCCTGGGCGAGATATGTAACATTTGAGTTTTTCTTCTGTTATTCCCGGCCAAATTGCCCAATAGGCATCGTTTGCCTTCAGTATCACATGGTCAACGGTCGTGATACAGAGGGGGTTGGAGCTGTTGAGGACATTTTCGAGGGTAAGATTTGCCTCATTGAGCTCACCTGTTCGTAGAGCGATCATCTCCTCAAGATTATTTTTATACTTCTCGATTCTAGTATGTATTCTCCGGAATCGATGGAAGTAGAGGCTGAATGCAAAAATAACAATAAAAGTTACGGAATTTATAGTTCCACTATAGGGTGAGATCTGTTCCCAGGTGCTTCCCATGTCGTTGATGAGTAAAAGTTGTTTCGCCAGGTGACCAAAGGAACGAGAGATGGCGAACAGTACAATGGCCAGAGTTAAAAGAAAAATGTAGTGTCGAAAAATATCATCGGGCTTTTGTCGGGTCCATTTTCGAGACAGGACTGCACACCAGAATGCTGTTAGAAGGGTTATCGCAGATCCTGCGATATCAATAACAATAACAGGAGCCCAGGAAAAAGTCATTCCTGTCGCCTCCATTTGTGTAAAGCAAGCAGTAAGAAGAGAAACGAAGGGACAAGGATGAGATGGTCAAGCCGTGAAAGATAGAACAGGGAGTCTGTAAGGTTTGTGATGGAAAAGGCGACTATATCACCATTGGAGTGGATGAATTTTTCTTTTGTTATGGATTCATTGAGCCAATGGCCGGAAAAGGTAAGGAAATTCCAGGCAAGAATGAGCCAGAGAAAAATTTTGAATTCGAACCAGCCCTGGGATTTCAATTGTATATGGTAGAGACGTAACAGGAGGTATCCCATTCCGAAGGCAAAAAGGAGGTGACCAATCTGGTGAGTGACTAAACCTTCCGCGCCGCCATGGGTTTGCACTGCCCATGCAGGATCTGCAATCAGCGTTAGCAGTACAAAAAATCCCATTCCGGTATGAAGGTGAGTCTTTTCCATTTCCACCATGAGCTTCCTTTGGCCGGGAGATCATAAAAAAATTGAGATGTTCATTGTGCCTGTTTTTTGTTAGGGCTTCTTTGTTATTTAATCACAGCTGAAATATTTTAACAAAATAATAGTTGTTTGTTCTTACAAATTGCTTTGCTGAGGGACTGGGAAAATGAGTTGTTTGTGTTCCGGTGGCGCTTCATTGGTATAAAAGCATTCTTGTCAGAAGCGGTTCAAGAATAAAGTCATGCTTTTCTCCGCAGTATTGTAATGCATGGAAAAAACAGTTTTTAATGATAAGATATATGCAAAGCATAAAAAAGATAACAGAAAACTCAAAAGGGACGTTCGCCATGTGTGCTCTACAAAGGTATCTTTCCTCCGTCAAAGCAGCTAAAGATGGTACCAGGCGTATAATTCTTGGAAATGAGGCTGCTGATCTGGACTCCATGGCTTCATCCATTGCCTATGGATATTTGTTGAGTTTGCAGGATACTGCCAGTGTAGCCTTGCCTGTTATGCCTATTCCCCGTGCAGATTTCAAATTACGAACCGAAGCGGTCTACCTCTTCCGGGAGGCAGGTATAGAGCTCGATGATCTTGTCTTTTTTGATGATGTTGATTTCGATAAACTGATAGCTGACGGAGCTGTAATTATTCTTGTGGATCATAATAGACTTTCTCTTGCACTTGAACAGTATCACTTAAGCGTGGTCGGAGTAGTGGATCATCATAAGGATGAAGAAATGTACAGTGATGCAAATCCACGAATTATTCAAACCATAGGCTCGACCACCTCTCTTGTGGGGATGGAATTTCAGAGAGCAGGATCTGCCATTACAGAAGATATCGCCATCCTTCTTTGTGGAACGATATTGCTCGATACGGTAAATCTTTCTGAAAAAGCTGGACGGGTAACCGATGCCGATGTCGCAATAGTTTCGGCTCTCCTTCCTCTCTGTCCTTTGCCAAGAAATGATTTTTTCGACAATATCCAACGTGCAAAATTTAATACTGAAGGTCTTTCCACCGCAGATTTGTTGCGCAAAGACTACAAAGAATTTCAATTTGAGACGGCTAAGTGTGGGATTGGCTCTGCCCTGTTGCCAATAAGTCAGTGGGTGGAAAGAGATAGGGATCTGTTTTCGGGGTTTGTGGACTTTGCGACAACTCGCAGGCTCGATGTGCTTCTTTCCATGAACGCTTTTGCTAATCCGAATTTTGGTAGAGATCTTGTGATTTATTGTGCAGCACAAAAAGTCCATGATGCACTGTATGAGCATTTACAGAAGAATTCTTTCGATCTTTCCCTGTGTGAGTGTGGTGAAAAACAAGTGACGAAAAATGGTTTTATGAACTGCTTCCATCAGGGGAATATTGATATATCACGTAAAAAACTCCAACCATTACTTGCTGAATTTTATAAGCACAGTCTGGTTTGAATTGTGTCGTAAGTTCCTGTGCGGATGGCATTGAATGGAGGTATGTATCACTCTCAGTTCTGTACTGTAACCACGAACATACCTTTGGTTCGTATCGCTAAGCAATTGCTTTTTAGGGTTAATTTGTGTTTTCAGGAGTCTGGAACAGACATGCTCAACTCTTTATTTTTTCCTCCTTCTGTTTTTGTTTTTGCTATAGTATAATTCCAAAAAAACGTAATCATGATTGTTTGTGTGATGCCTGTCAGCACTATGTTTATGCGTCCACGATCTTACTTCGATTTTGGGATGCGCCTTGAAAGAAAGTGTCCTTGAGGGTATTTGTTTTGATTGAGATGGAATACGATAAAAGGTTATGAGCATTAATAAAAAACAATCCATACTCCTCGTTGACAATGACCCTGATACTCAGGTCAGTGTTCAGGCTGTCCTGAAGGATCTTGATCTGGATGTGATTATTGCCCCGTCCACCGCAGAGGTTCCGGATCTGGTGCTCATATATGATTTTGCTCTGATTCTTTTTGGTGTCTCCCCCTCTGATACCGAGCCTTTTGAGGCAGCCAGAGTACTCGATAAGAACGAAAAAACATGGTATGTCCCGATCATTTTTCAGGCAAAATCCGAGGATATGGATGATTTGCTTGAGCAGGGATACGCAGCAGGTGGTGTCGATTTTCTCCATAAACCGGTTCGGCCAGCGGTCCTGCTGGCAAAAGTCAAAGTTTTCCTCGAGCTTGACACCCGACAGCGTCAACTGGCCTTTGCAACGGCCACGATTCAACAGCAAAATTTAGAACTGGAAGAACGGGCCATCCGTGACAGTCTGACCGGTCTCTATAATCATAACTATTTGCTCGAGCAATTGGGCCGAGAGGTATCACTTGCCCGGCGCTATAACACTCCTCTTTCTGTTTTTCTGCTTGATCTCGACTTTTTTAAAGATGTAAACGATAGCTGTGGTCATCCCTTTGGTGATTTTGTCCTCAAAGAATTTTCGAGAAGAGTTGCAGGGAGTCTCAGAGAATCGGATATCTTTGGTCGTTATGGTGGTGAGGAGTTTCTGGTGATTCTTCCCAATATTGACAGGGAACAGGCGAGTGTGGTTGCTGAAAAAATCAGAAAAAATATTGGTTCGACTGTTTTCACCAATGATAAGTATGAACGTTATGTCACCGTTTCCACAGGCGTCTATTCCGGTTTTGGTGAAGAAACAGATTCTTCGAGAATTATAGTAGATTATGTTGATAATGCTCTGTACCAGGCCAAAGCAGAAGGGCGTAACAGGGTTTGTCATTACAGAACGCCAAGGGGCGGTGTCGGTGGTCCGGAAGACCATATCAGTGATGTTATAGGGACTAATCAGCAGAGTCATCTTAATGCCACCATTGAAAAGGCCCGTGCCATGACTCTTGCCTCTTTTGAGGCAATGGTTCATGCTCAGACTCGTGAATATGATATTCTTGCAAATCGAAACACATTTTTTATCAAAGTACTTGATGAACTCTCTCTAAAACTCAATCTTCCCGATCAGCTTATCCACTCTTTTCGCCGTGCCATCAAGCTTCATGACCTTTTCCGTTGCTATATTCATGATTCTTCTTTGAAGACGGAAGGACCTCTGAATGAAGAACAGGAAGAAATGCTGTTTGATCAGCCGCTCATGTTGAGAGAGCTGACAACAATGTTCGACTTCTTTGCCTCAGAAAGGGTTATTCTGTATTCTCACCATGAACATTATGATGGCACGGGATATCCAGATGGCTTGAAGGGGGACGAGATCCCCATGGCTGCAAGAATCTTTGCCCTGGTGGATTCCTTTGTTGCCATGGTTGTTCCACCACTTGAAAAGAAAGGAATGACGCGGGAGCAGGTTGTGGCTGAATTTAAAAAATATTCCGGTGTCCAGTTTGATCCTTTTCTAGTCGACATGTTGATGGAGACAATTGACTCCTATGGCTTCTTTTCAGATGTAGAGGAGGCTGGCGATGTTACAGAAATGTAACTATCAACCATGTTCTCTCCATAAACGGGTGTCGTCCAGTGTTGAGGACTTTGCACCGCTGCCCTCCGTTGCCATGAAAGTTATGAGTATGGTGACTGACCCTGATACCACGACGACGGAACTTGAGGCTGTTCTCCAGGGGGATATCTCACTTGTCGCTGCTGTTTTAAAACTTGCTAATTCTGCATTTTACGGAATGAGGCGTAAGGTCATTTCTTTGAGACATGCCCTTATCCTTGTTGGGCGGAGTGAAGTCCAGGGACTGTTACTTTCTCAAATAATGTTCCAGGCATTTAAGGTTCCCGCGGGACGACAGAAAGATATTATGGCAGGAGTATGGAGACATTCTATCGAGTGTGCCCTTGCTGCTGAATATGTTGCAGAACAGTGTGGTGATAGCAATGCTGTGTGTTTTCTTGGAGGGATGTTGCATGATATTGGTAAGCTGCTTATCATTCAACAATTCTCTGTAGAGATTGAAGACTTGGAACATTATGGCCGGCAATCTGAAGAAAAGGGTGTTGAAGCCGAGGTCAAGAGTTTGGGCTGCGGCCATAATGAGCTCGGTGCCAGGCTTCTTCATCGTTGGATGTTTCCGACTCTACTGGTAGAGATGGTCCGGAATCATCACGATTATAGCGAAATTGGACGGTATGACCGTTCCCTGCAGATCTTGGTTGTTGCTGACTTACTCAGCCGCTGGGTTGTTTTGAAAGAGCAGGAAGAGGATAATGAGGGGCAGCTGGATGTGCTGTATACTTTTTTAGTGCAGTGTGGGGCAGAGTCCAAAATTATCCCCGATACAGAAAGTTTGATTGCAATGGAGAGTGGGCTCAGGCAAAGGCTTGAAGAAAGGAGTGAGCTCCTGGATATGTTGAGGAGGTAAAAAAACGCTGTTCTCACTTCTTTTGTATGCTGTCAGGGCATTGTCTCAGTAGAACGCAGTATTTTTCGAATCGAAATGATCATGTTACTTTAAACGCTTATGGCCATGTAGAGCATCTTTGACCGCCTGACTCAGCTGGGAAATTGAATAGGGCTTTTTGATAAACCCCTTCGCACCAAGTTGTAAGGTGGACTTCACGTCATCACTCTCAGAAAAACCGCTGGCAATAATTGCTTTCTGCTCTGGATAGAGTTGTAAAATTTTCTCATATGTTTGTCGCCCGTTCATCCCCGGTTCCATAAGCATATCGATTATAAGTAAGTCCACAGGGTTTTCCTTTGTAAATGCAAGAGCCTTCTCGCCGGATGGTACGGAAGTGACTCTATAGCCCAGACTCGTGAGTACTTCCGTGGCTATATCCCGCAAGAGTGGTTCGTCATCCACAACCAGAATATGCTCCGCGGTGGCAGTGGTTAGGTTTTCTTTTTGTCTTTCCTTAGTATGAGACAGCGGGGTAGCGCTGACCGGAAAGTAGAGTGTGAAGCATGTTCCTTTGCCATTACTTTCTACGCATACCTGTCCCCCATGATCCTCCACGGTGTTCCATACCACGGCAAGCCCGAGGCCGGTGCCGCTTCTTCCCATTACCTTTTTGCTGTAAAATGGTTCGAAAATATGAACGATGTCATTTTGACTAATCCCAGGCCCGTTGTCCCTTACAGTTAAGACGACATAATGGCCGGTTGCTAGACTAATCCCCTCAGATTTGGTCGTATCAATCTCAACATTAGTAGTGGAAATCCAGATTTTTCCCCTTGTTGCAATGGCCTCCATGGCATTTGTGACCAAATTCATAACTGTTTTTTTGATATGTACTGGAGAACAGGAGATGATTGGATTATCCGCTTCAAGTTCTTCTGTGCAAATCACATCTGCATGCAAGGATTTTAGCTTTTCGTATTCGGGAGAAATAAGATACTCATGAATCAATGTATTGATGTTATGTGCTTCCCTTGTACTGGCGACTCCTCTTGCAACTGTGAGAAGGTCGGCAACCACGGTTGCAGCACGTTCTCCAGATTCCCGAATGGCTTCAATTGGTTTTCTGAGGTTACTGGATTCGGGTAATTGTAGAAGAAGTAATTCCGGGTAACTCACAATTCCTGCGAGGATGTTATTTAAATCGTGGGCAACTCCGCCAGCCATCATGCCGATTGCTTCCATTTTCTGAGCCCTGGCAAGCTGATTCTGGGTGTTTTTTAATTCAGTAATGTCAAAGTAGGTGAGCATTCTCCAGCCGTTGGGTAACACGACGCATTGGTATTGCAAAATCATACCGTCTCTTCGTTCAAACGAAGTCGGAGCAATTGCTCCCCTGCGGACATCGGCCTCACGCTTATCCATGTACTCTTCAAAATTATCATGGGCTGATACGGGATAGATGTTACTGTAATGATTAAACGCCATCAGTTCTCTCATTGTTGGATGTCCTGTGACAAAGTCGGCAGGTATTTCCCAGATAGTACGAAAGGCCTGGTTGACTATTCTGGCTCGTAGCTGATCGTCCATAAAAAGGACACCGTAATCAATGCTATCCATGACTGCGCTGAACTCTGTAACTGTCTGCCGCAGTTTCTTTTCTGCCGCTTTTTTTTCATTAATATTTCGCCAGACAACATGAATCAGGATGTTGCCTTGAATGGTGACTCGAGTCAGTACAACTTCAAAATAGGTATCACTGCCATCTTTACAGCAGTGTAACCATTCAAAGCGGTTAGATCCTTCTTCCAGGGCAGTATTTATCATTTCATTGGCTTTTTCCTTGGAACCTCTTCCATCCGGTTGCATTGAGGGGGAAATTTGGGACGGATGAAGGGTGATCAATTCACGTTTGTTGGCATATTGGAGCATCTGATAGGCGGATTTGTTGCAGTCAATAAACTGTCCATCCTGAATAAGCAGTATTCCATCGCTGCTTTCATAGAAGAGGGATTCAAAAATCAGATTCTGTTCTTCAATTTCTCTCGTTTTATCAACTACATTTCTGTCAAGATTGTGAATGTTGTCCTCAATGGTATCAACCATTGCGTTAAATTTCTGGGAGAGGACACCCAGTTCATCATCGCTGAGCAAAGGAGATCTTGTAGAATAATCACCCTGGGTTACTCGACTGGCCAGGGCCGAGAGTGTGTTGATGGGCTTGAGTAGTTTTCTGAAAAACAGAAAACTGGTCACAAAGGAGAGGAGAAGGATGATGACTCCGAGGAAAAGGAGTGCGCCTTTAAGTTGCCTGGATGTCTCCTGCAACTCACTCGTGTAGGCAGAGGCAACAACATACCATTGAAGCTTTGGAAGATATTCAACCCAGAAAATTTTTTCGTAGATATAGTTCCCCTTGTCCGTGGGACGATCCCATTTGGCGAGCATTGCCTGGCCCGTGGTGGCAGCATGTCTGGTATCGTCAAAAATATTATTCCCGGTGACGGGGTTTTTCATCTTACCGGTATCTTTGCCAACCATATAGGTATTGGGGTGAACGATCATTTTTGCCTGGTGGTCAACTATGAACATGTAGCCGCTTTTTCCTATCGTTGTTTCCTTCATGATAGTGCGAAGCTGCTCAATTAATTCTGCCTTGCGTTTGTCGACCTCTTTCTGGATATCATCAATATAGATGCCGGTGCTAATGATCATTTTCCAGTTAGGGAAATCTTTTGAAAATGCCATTTTTTCAAAGGTCTCATCCTTGTCGGGTGTTTTTTTCCACCAGTATCGGGTGAAGCCTTCACCGTTTTCTCTTGCCGTCTTAACTATTGGCGGCACAAGCAGGGTTCCATGGGAGTCTTTTATGGTACTGAAATCAGATCCTTTTTTAATGTAAGGGTGGGCGATTATCTTATGGTCGTATCCATTTATAAAAAAATAATTATTTTTGTCGTAGCGGATCTTGTTTGCAAGATAAATAACCTCATCCTTGAGTGTCTCCTGCAAGTAATTTATCGAGGCGGAGGTGCCAATTATCCAGTCAAAGGGCTCAAATGCAAATACGTAGGCGACTTTATCCTCAGTTACCTTGGTTTGTGCATGCTGCCACTGGTAATGCAACGTTCCTGAGCTATTGAGCTGACAGAGTTTGTAAAACTCCTGCACAAAATAGACCCCATTCTGATCGTGCAGGTGAGCAAAGTCCTTTCCCTTGAAATCAGGATTTATGGGATGTTCGACCACCGTAGTTTGAGCGTGAATGAAAAAATAGCCAGATCCAATGTCATAGCGGTAAATGTTTACATAATTGATAATGGCTTGTTTGAGCTCTTCCGTGCTCATTGTACCTTTGTTTTTCTGGTAAAAAGAGTTGAGGTTATTTTTGAGGTCATTACCTCGTTCCTGGAGGATTGATCCAATATTTTCCGGGCGTGACTGTTTGTATTTTGTCTGTGCGATGGACCAGAAGGCCTCAGTGAGGTTTCTTAGTTCTGTTTCATGGTACTGCAGGGCAGTTTTCTGGAAAATATCAAGATTCGCCTGCATGTTTTTTGTAAACAGGACAATTTTGTTGAGAATTTCTTTAGCGTTTTTTTCTTCAAGAGCTTGAGTGCTGGTGTCCACTCTCGGGAGGATTATCAGTAATAGTGCGAGGGTGTAGGCAAGAGTAATTGCACTGACCATCAGCATTGATTTGTGAAAAATTTTTGATCTGACCACCACTGTCTCCCGAATGGTACTGCTCAGTATTTTATATCCATTTCCCTTCAAGGGCCAATATATGAGAAATCATAGCACTTGGCGGAGCTTACATAAATACTATCTTTTAAAAAGCCACTTTTTCAATCAATTATAATTCTGAAAGGTGCTATGGATTCATGGCACTTGGGCGTTGTAGTTATTGTTTAGCGGTTGCAATGACACAAAAAAACAGTTGACTGATGATTTCTACAGTGTATATAGGACATTAAGTATCTTATATGTCTTTATTGGTGGATGTGGGATGAGATTGACACGTGCTGGGGAATATGCGGTCAGATGTATGATTTATCTGGCGCGGAAAGGGAAGGGAGTTCAGGTTTCCAAACAGGAAATTGCTGAGCGTGCAGATATCCCTACTCATTTTCTGGCGAAAATAGCTCAGGATCTGGCGCGGGCGCATATGATTACGATTAAGCAGGGATCCAAAGGTGGCTATAGCCTGCTGAAGGATCCGGCTGATATTTCTCTGCTTGAGGTTGTGGAAGTGATGATTGGCGAGATTTATCTCAACGATTGTGTCGGTAGTCCGGTGACTTGCAAGGTGAGTAATAGTTGCAGCGTTCACAAGGTTTGGGAGCAGGCCAGAAACCAGTTACGGGAGACCCTGGCGAAAGTCAATCTGGCAGAGTTGTCTAAAAACGAGTCTTGTATTCCGCACTCTCCTGTGCATAATTAAAAAAGATAGTTTTTGTTTTATTTGTGTGGGGTGGAACAGATTAGCGGGAGATGGAGTGTGAAAATGATTGAAATACCAGCAAAAGTGTTCAGCTTTTATCGTGATGGGTTTACACAAATGACAGTGGGGAAGACACTGTGGAAGATTATTTTCATTAAGCTTCTCATTATGTTTGCAGTGCTCAAGCTGTTCTTTTTTCCAAATTATTTAAAAACTAATTTTGAAACAGATAAACAACGTGGTGATTATGTTCTGGAGCAATTGATCAGACCTGTCACCAACACTAACTAATCGAGGGAGGGAAAAATGATTGATGTGGACCCCAGTTTGGTGAACTGGTCGAGGGCGCAGTTTGCGTTTACGGCCATGTATCACTGGATTTTTGTACCGTTAACACTCGGATTGTCGTTTCTTTGCGCATTTTATGAGACTATTTATCTCAAAACTGGAAACGAAGAGTGGAAAAAAATCACTCGTTTCTGGATGACTCTTTTTGGTATCAACTTTGCCATTGGTGTCGCCACCGGAATTATTCTGGAGTTTGAATTTGGAACCAACTGGTCCAATTATTCCTGGATGGTTGGGGATATTTTCGGTGCACCGCTTGCCATTGAGGGCATTTTTGCCTTTTTTATGGAAGCCAGTTTTTTTGCCGTTATGTTTTTTGGTTGGAACCGGGTTTCAAAAGGTTTTCATTGTTTTTCCACCTGGATGGTAGCTATCGGATCCAACCTGTCTGCTGTCTGGATTCTCGTTGCTAATGGCTGGATGCAGAATCCTGTAGGTATGGCATTTAATGCAGATACCGCTCGTTTTGAGATGGAAAATTTTGCCGAGGTAGTTTTTAATCCGGTTGCTGTTTCCAAATTTACCCATACGTCCTCATCTGGATTTGTTATGGCTTCTGCCTTTGTCTTGACTGTTTCCTGCTGGTATCTGATCAAAGGAAGACATATACAAATGGCGAAGAAATCCATTGTTGTCGCATCGGTATTTGGCCTGGTTGCGTCAATCTTTGTTGCTTTTACCGGTGATGAGGCTGCGTATGAAGTCGCTCAAAAACAGCCAATGAAACTCGCCGCCATGGAGGGCCTCTATACAGGTGAAAGAGGTGCCGGACTTGTGGCTATGGGAATCGTGAATTCTGCAAAGAATCCTGGCGATGTTCAGGATGCGTTTTTATTTGAGGTGAAGATTCCCGCAGTTTTGTCGTTGTTGGCCAACAGGGAAATGGGGTCTTTCGTTCCTGGTATTGACGATCTTGTCTTTGGGAATCAAGAAGAAAACATTATGGGTGTGAACACCATGATGGATATGGGAAAGCTTGCACTTACTGATCTGTATGCCTTTAAAGAGGCAAAGAAAAACAGAAATGAACCCGCTGCAGCAGCTGCTCTTGGACGTTTTAAGGTAAATGAAAAATATATGGGCTATGGATATCTGGATACTCCAGAGGAGGCAGTGCCGCCCGTCTCCACCGTTTTTTATAGCTTTCATCTAATGGCTATTCTGGGTTCCATGTTTCCAGTGATTTTTGGAGCATTCCTTTTCTTTACCCTGAAAGGAACCGTTACAGAACAACGTTGGTTACTTCCAGTTGGACTCTTCACAGGACTTCTTGGGCTTCTTGCTCAGCAGGCGGGATGGGTCACAGCGGAGGTTGGCCGTCAACCCTGGGCAATTCAGGGATTGATGCCAGTGAAGGTTGCCACCACCAACCTTTCCGTTACTGCGGTCCAAATCACATTCGCCATGTTTGCAGTAGTTTTTACTCTACTTCTGATTGCTGAAATATCGATCATGCTGAAACAGATCGCCATTGGACCGGAGGGCCACTGAAAATGATATCAAATTTAGATTATATAACCCTGCAACAACTTTGGTGGGTTATCTGTTCTGTCGTAGGCGCACTCTTTCTCTTTCTTACCTTTGTTCAAGGCGGCCAGACGCTGCTCTGGCAGGTGGCAAAGAGTGACACTGAGAGCGCATTTGTCGTGAACTCACTTGGACGCAAATGGGAACTTCCCTTTACCACCCTGGTTCTGTTTGGCGGTGCTCTTTTTGCATCATTTCCCAAATTTTACTCCACAAGCTTTGGCGGTGCCTACTGGGTGTGGATACTCATTCTCTTTACCTTTATTGTCCAGGCCGTAAGTTATGAGTACCGGACAAAGCCGGGTAATGTCTGGGGCACAAAAACCTATGAAACCTTTATGTTTATTAACGGTTCTGTCGGGGTGTTGCTTATCGGTGCAGCAGTGGGCACCTTTTATACCGGGTCCGCTTTTTCACTCAACGATATGAATCAGGTTACTTGGGAATATACCCTGGGCGGGATAAATCTTCGTGGACTCGAAGCGGCCTTTTCACTCTTTAACCTGTCACTCGGCCTCTTTCTTGTTTTTAATGCTCGGGTGCTTGGTGCACTGTATCTGCTCAATAATCTTGATCTTGGTGCCGTTCCCGACATGGAGCATAGATTACGAAAAGCTGTATGGTCAAGTTTTATCTGTTCTCTTCCCTTTTTGCTCTATGTGGTTGTTTCGATTCTGTTGAGACAAGGCTTTGGTGTGGATGAGGATGGCGTAGTCTCCATGGTATCTTTTAAATATTTCCTTAACCTTCTCGCTCTCCCCCATCTCCTCCTTATGCTGCTTGGTGGCCTTGGGCTGGTGATCTGGGGTGTTTTTCTTGGTGCATTCAAGGGAAGTACTAAGGGAATATGGCCAGCAGGTCTTGGGACAGTGCTTGTTGGATTATGTGTGCTTTGCCTCCCCGCCTTTAATTCCACAGCATTTTATCCATCGACCTTTGATTTACAGTCGAGTCTCACCATCTATAATTCATCATCTAGTCAGTTTACATTAAAGACTATGACCTATGTGGCTTTGGCGATTCCCTTTGTAATTGCCTATGTTGTCTATCTCTGGAAGAAGATGGATTCGCAGAAGCTGTCAACCGAGGATGCAATGGATCATGAAGCATACTAAAGAAAATTTTATAAGGAGAAACCCATGACTACTATTTTGTTACTTGGATATGTGGCTGTTATTGTCATATCCTATAAAGGGGCAGTGATCGCACTTGATAAGTCAGGTCTCTTGTAGATTTAACCGAAGGACAGAAAGACTTTTCGTCTGATGTTTGTAGTGCACAATGGGAGGCCTGGCCTCCCATTGTGCGTTTTAAGTAATGTTTTTTTCACTGGTATGAAAACTATGTCTGAATACACCCAGAAAATCACCTTGCTCGGATCCAATGTCAAAATTCGTAATTTACCGATCAAACAGGTCAGTCTCCTGGAAGAAGGAAATCTCCCGGCCTACGGATATAATCCAGGTGATCATATCGAGCTTATGGCAGGCGATGTTTCGGTGGAATATGGGCGTCTGGAACAACTGCTGACCTGGCTAACCGCCTATGTGTCAGAGTCAGACATGGATCCGAGAATTCATTCTGTTACCTATGGAGAGCAGAAGGATGTTTTTCAGATATTCAGAAAATATCGAAATATTGATGTGGAACGACCAGATCATGGCTGGTTTATGGTTAATCAGTACTTGCCCGCCGGTGGCAGATCGAGCTCTGCCGAAGATTTTGTTGTGGATGATTCCAACAGGGAATTATTTACCGATACCGATGGATTAATTGTGATTGACGATTCTGGCCATCCGCCGGAATTGAAGCAGGAAGATCTTGACCGTAATCCAAATCTTTGGGCCATGGCCATGGGTATCAGTGTCGCCTATTGGGATGATTGGGCCAAACGGCTTGGGGAGCGATTTGTTCTTTTCTGCAGGCTTTCAGATCTTGAAACCACCCGTATGGAGATGGATTGCTCTGTTAACTGGGAGACCATTGTGGCCATGTGTTTGCGGGCCCTGCGGACGGATGAGGTCGGCCTTTGGGACAAGAAAACTTCACGCTTTCGATGCCATATCGTGGTGGAAATGTTTCCTCACGGTTTGCTCTATATCGGGCCTGATGCTATTTACTTTAGACATCGTAAAGGCTGCCTGCCGGAAAAAAGTTCTCCTCGACAGCGTGGTTCTGTGCCATGTTATGACACTCTGCTCCCTGCAATGCTGGCCATGGACGCCCTGCGGTTTGGTGAATTTAATTTCAGCAGAAATTATTTTTATGATTTTTCCAAGCGGGTTCTCAATAATTGGGGCCTTCTTTACAGCCATGGTTATTATTTTAAGGAAACGCTTGAGTTTCCTAATTTGGATTTTGCCAAAAGTTTTCCGGGTGGCTACGCCTGTTCCTTTATGGATTCTGGCCCGGATCCTGCCTTCTTTGAGCTTCCGCCTCTTTCGGCTGATTTTGAGGTGGTGCTCGATCTTGTCGCCTCTCAAATCTGGTCCGATGAGAAAAAACGTGCTTTGAGGCGTTTCTTCTATTTTCGGAAGTCATCGTCATCTATGGCTGGTGTCGCTCTTGGTGGTACCCATGGATATATGGACGAAATTGTGTCCGTTCTTCATGATCTTAAAGAGGAGGTGAATCGGAAAAATGGTTTCGGCAATCTGCCTATTTTCCAGGTCGGCCATCTGCGAACCACTGATCCTGCCGAGATCGATCCCGTGATCACTCTGCAGAATATTATGGATTCGTATGTCTCCAAGGAAAATGTTCTTCGCCCCCTGTGTCTTGGTGTTTTTGGCCCTCCTGGATCTGGAAAATCCTTTGCAGTCAAGGAAGTGGCACGGGTGATATCGCAACGATTTGAAGGCGATCCTTTTGATTTTTTTGAATTCAATCTCACCCAGTTTTCGTCTCCCGATGAGATTAACTCTGCTATTGAACCGGTGCGTGCGGCCGTGGCAAGAGGAAAGGTGCCCATCGTCTTCTGGGATGAATTTGATTGCCGCTATGATGGACATGAATTTGGCTATCTTCGTTATTTTCTTCCTTCTATGCAGGATGGCGTGACGTATGTAAACGGTATTCCGCATTTTATCGGGCGTGCAATTTTTGTTTTTGCGGGTGGGGTCAAGGCAAGCTGGAATGGAATGGAGAAGCTCCTTGATCCAAGCGATAAGGACTCTCTGGCCCTTATGAAGACCCTGAAAATCCCTGATTTTATGAGTCGTTTGCGCGTGGTGCTGGATATCGATGGCATTGAACTTCCTGATATACTTCTTCGTGATTCCGCCAGCAGTGACGATCTTGAGGAGCTGCGTAGAATTTTACTGAAAAGGGCTTTTATTATTGCTCACCAGATGGATACTCACTGGAAGAAGGCGGCACGTAAAACCTCTGGCCTGTTGCTACGTCTTTTGCTCAGTCGCTATAAATTTGGAGCACGGTCCATTGAGGCTGTGATTGAGGCCAGTCGGGCATCTGACAGGTTGGTGTACGGGCTTCCAGAGCTTATAGCTCCATCGGCTGCGAGAATCCATGCGGAATGGCGTATTGATCTTGAAAGAAGGATAGATCTTCTCCGAAAACAGGATGGTCTGCGTGCTGTTTGGTAGGATGTCGTAATCGTAGCTATAATTATTCTTTGTTTTGCTGCTGTAATCTGATAGGCTTTGGCAGAAGTAAACCCTTAACCCGTATTTCTCACGAGTTGAGATGGCTTGCACCCCAGGAGTACTCGAAGTCTGCGCTTATCTCATGCAGGGCGCATATACGAGGAACGAGCCAATAGGCCATAGTTATTACCTATGCTTGTTGGCTTAGAGACGAAGCAGATGCGGTAATATCGACTCGCCTTGGGTGCTATTTTCAGTGCCCCCTCGAGGGGTAAACATTTTGTTAGTTGAGTAAATTAGTAATCATTCAATATCTTGAAATTAAAACTAATTGTTAACGAAAAATGAACAAAATGTTCATGAGAAATGCGGGTTAATACCGTATGAGGAAATGACTCTATGGATTTGAAAGCTGCCATTGCAGATGAACGGCCGGATATCATCCTTGATCTGAACCGACTGAAGAATAATTGTAATGGAAATATTGCTATTGTAAAAGAACTCCTTGCCCACTTGTATCAACAGAGTAGACCGAAGTGGATTGCCGGCCTGCAAAATGCGATTGATACCGGGAACGCTGAGGAGTTACGGGAAATCTGCCATGGCATGAAAGGAGCCAGTGCCACTATCTTCGCGTGGAGGATTTCCAATCTTGCTCTGGAACTCGAATGCCTGGCCCGGGATGGCAAGGTCGATCAGGTAGGGAATCGAATAACTGAGTTACAAGCTGTTTTTGATGAGTTGAGGTCTTGGGTAAAACAGGTCCCTGAACTTTTATAAGGAATATAGGAGGGTAGAGCGAAGGAGTAAACCTCTCGGGGCCACCTTCAGTCGCAATCCATCTTTAGGCAATAAGTCATTGTAACTATTCACCGAAATTTAGTTTGAGTCGGAATTGCATAACGAAAACGCTGGTAGGAAACTGGGGACATGACACAATTCGTCTTTCTCTTTTGAATTGGGATCGTGTCCCCCGATTCCGGATAAATATTGTGCCGTTCAATAGCATGGTGAATAGTTACAAATCCTTACTATCTGCAGTGAAGAAAAACAGCCTGAACCAGTATACTGTTATCGAAGCTAATCTCTGTGTTTCCCCAGGCATTGGTACCTATGCCTACAAGATTACCAGCATCATCCCATTCATCGAAACCGAATTTCCATCCTAACCATGTTTTGTTAAATGTATAGGCATACTGGGGACCATAGTAGTCGAAGCGATTTTCATCAAGGTCTTCACCAGGCATTTCCCGCGACATTCCAACAAGGATAAGATCAGCACCTCTTTCCTCGGCTTCTCTGTGCATAGCAGTACTGATTTCTTGTCCCGTTGATTGCATTTTTGTGTTCATCAGGAGATGGGCAAATGCAGAGCATTCCCCAGGAATGGTATTTTCAAGAAAAGTAACACTACTCGAAGTGCTTTTGGGAAAGCTGATTCCCTGGTATTGGGCTGTGTCTGAGAAACAGCCTGATAGGAGTGTGGCAAGGAAAAGAAGTGAAAAATGTTTTGTTTTGTTCATGATCTACTTGTATATATAATAAGTGGAAGGCCAAAGGGCACCAGGATTGAAGTTATGAGACTTTCAGCTTTCAATCATAACCCCTAACTCATAAATACTAAGAGAAAAATACGCTATTTTCTCTTTTTTGACTATCCTTTTATTCCATGACACCACTTTCTGTTCGTAACAGTCCTCTTATTAATATGGCGGCCTTTGTGGTTGTCGTCGCTGGTATGAAAGCTGCTGCACCTCTGGTTGTTCCTTTTCTCCTTGCTGTGTTTCTAGCTATAATATGTGCTCCGCCACTGTTCTGGATGCAGAAAAAAGGGATACCCGCAATCATTGGAATGCTGCTTATGATTGGTGTAATCGTGGTAATATGGGCCTCGCTCGTCACCCTGGTTGGCAGTTCAATGACTGATTTTTCCAAGAATGTTCCATTGTATCAGGAGCGAATGCTTGAGCAAACCAGTGGGTTGTGGCGATGGTTGACCGAGCAGGGCATTACTCTTGATAGGAATATCCTTAACGACACTTTCAATCCTGGTAAGATCCTCAAAATGGTTGCCAATACTCTGAATGGTCTCGGAGGAATGCTCACCAATACATTTGTTATATTTCTAACATTTTTCTTTATCCTATCAGAAGCGGCAGGTTTTCCCTGTAAGATGCGTGCAATTCAGGGAGACGATTCCAGTGCTCTTACAAAATATGGTGAGATTGCCACGGGTGTCAATCGCTATCTTGGCATCAAAACTCTGACCAGTCTGGCAACCGGTCTAATTGTAGGATTTTGGCTTTCGCTGCAGGGCCTTGATTATGCGATTATGTGGGGAGTTGTGGCTTTTTTGCTTAATTTTATTCCTAATATCGGTTCCATCATTGCTGCAATTCCTGCTGTGCTGCTTGCCCTTGTGCAGCTTGGTGGAGGTGCAGCTCTGGTTACCGGTGCTTTGTATCTTGCTGTGAATATTATCATTGGATCCGTAGTTGAACCACGGGTGATGGGTAAGGGTGTTGGCCTTTCGGTGCTTGTGGTTTTTATTTCACTGGCATTTTGGGGGTGGGTCCTTGGACCGGTTGGGATGCTTTTATCTGTGCCGCTCACCATGGCTGTCCGTATTGCTCTTGATGGCTCAGAGGATACTCGCTGGCTCGCCATTATTCTTTCGTCTAACAGGGCTATTGGTAAAATGAACTCCGATTGTGACGACAATTCATCGGCACAGTAGCCTCATACTATGTTCAGGCAGAGGCCTGGCTGTTTTTGGCTAACTCCAGCCGTATCGTCCCGCCTGCTTTGTTTTGCAGAGGATTTGCAATTACAAGTTATTGTAAATATTCATCATGCTATTGAACGGCACAATATTTATCCGGAATCGGGGGACACGATCCCAATTC
>CAZIDU010000035.1:0-34096 GCA_964538055.1 uncultured Desulfocapsa sp.
GTTTTGGGCTCTGCTACCTACAGAGGCTATGCACTTATTATACGAATTCAGCTATGTTAAATTTCCTGCGTAGCGCTAAAACCCGCTTTTGTCAGAGTCGGATCAGTGAGTATCGGCTGATTCTTAGTGCTAAGCAGATTCTGTTTTTTTACCATTCTTTTGCAAAACATGCATCATTATCCAGAGAATAGCTCTTTGGGCACGTTGCAAATACTGCCCATGTTCATTCTGCTTTGAGTGAAATGGCTGAAGAGCTTTCCCATATTGACATTGCAGGCCCTTGCAAGATATAATTAGGAGATTGGTACATTACAAATGAGGAGCAACACAAGTGAATCGAAGGAAATTTATCAAGGATGTTTGCCTCTGGACAGCAGGTTTAACTGTTGCCATTCCCCGTTTTCACATTCCAGAAGTTTTTGCCGGCCAGGTACAAAATCCAACTGTGGCTATGTCCCATGGCATAAACTATGAGGCATTGGTTGAAAAAATTATTTCATCTCTGGGGGGCATGCAGGAGTTTGTCAAACCTGGAGATAAGGTTGTGGTGAAGCCTAATATCGGTTGGGATCGTTCACCGGAGCTTGCAGCAAATACTCACCCACTTATCATCAAAGCCCTGGTTGAACAGGCACTGGAGGCTGGAGCCTCGAAAGTGCTGGTCTTTGACCGAACCTGTAATGAAGAACGTAGATGTTATCACAATAGCGGTATCGGTGATGCACTCAAATCATTGAAAAACAAAAAAGTCCATTACGACTATATAGACAATAGAAAATTTATTCCTGTTGATATTGCAAAAGGCAAATCCCTGACTCGCTGGGAGATCTACCGCGACGCCCTGGAGGCTGATAGTTATATCAATGTTCCAGTGGCTAAACATCACGGCTTAAGCCGCCTGACCCTTGGCCTGAAAAACTCCATGGGAGTCATTGGTGGTAGACGCGGTCAATTGCACCATGATCTGGGTCAGAAACTGGCCGACTTGGCAACGGTAATCAGACCAAACCTGACGGTGATTGACGCCACACGCATTCTGCTTAGGAATGGGCCTCAAGGGGGTGATATTAAAGATGTAAAGATACTCGATACTCTTATTGCCTCAACTGATCCCGTGGCAGCGGATGCCTACGCCACCACCCTGTTTGGTCTGCAGCCCGATGCCATCGACTCAACGGTAGCTGCATACAAAATGGGACTGGGTGAGATGGATATCAAAAAAATGCGCTTGATTACGACATCCGTTTAGCCAGCGTGCTGGTGGCAACCAAATCAAAAAAATGTTGAAGAAAAAACGACTTTTCCCTCTTTCTTTGTGGCGGCAGCTATGCCAGGCTGGCTACCTTGTCCTTTTTTTATTTCTTTTTATAAAAACGGACTACACGGGATCTGATCAGCTGGAGTATGCGGTCAATATCCTGTTTCGTCTTGACCCCCTCATAGCCCTCTGTACAATTCTTGCCGCCAAAACCTTCATTGCCCTGCTGCTGCCATCTCTTTTTCTAGTGGGACTTTCTCTTGTTTTGGGCAGATTTTTCTGCGGCTGGGCTTGTCCTATGGGAACCCTGCTTGATCTTGCCAATCCCATATTCCGCAGGAAAGCAAGAGCAGTGGCGACGATATTTCCCCAACTGCGTTACGGGCTGCTCTGCTTTGTGGTCATTGCCGCCTTTTGCGGCCTGCCCCTGGTGGGCTATGTTGACCCTTTCTCTCTTCTGGTACGTGGGCTGACCCTGTCTCTCTATCCAGCTTTTAATGAAACAACGGTGGGATTTTTCACCTTCACCTACCACCAGGCTCCTGAAGCAGTGAACGCGGTAACGGAACCTCTTTACTCCCTGCTTCGTCACACCGTCCTGCCCTTTTCACAAAAATTGTATGAACTGACCTTTTTTTCATTCTTTCTCCTGGCCGCTGTGTTTCTGTTGGAATTTTGGCAGCGTCGATTTTTCTGCCGCAACCTCTGTCCCCTGGGTGCCTTACTTGGCCTGATTGGCCACAAGAGCCTGCTAAAAGGACATGGAGGAGATGGTAATTGCAAAAAATGTCGAACCTGCCGCACTCTTTGCCGCATGGGGGCCATTGACGAAGAAAGAACGATTCATATGGATCAGTGTACGCTTTGCCTGGAATGCGTGGGTTGGTTCTGTGGCAGCTGGTGTCGTCATTCCACTATTTAGCGGAGTACGCAGTTTGGCTAAAACTCCGGATCCACATCTTATCAGACCCCCAGGCGCTCTGGCGGAAAAAGAATTTCTCAATCGCTGTGTGCGCTGCGGGGAGTGTATGAAGGTGTGCATCGGCAATGCCCTGCAGCCCACCTTTATTGAAGCGGGCTTTGAGGGAATGTTTACTCCAAAAGTATTACCGCGCCTGGGCTACTGCGAGTTCAACTGCACACTGTGCGGACAGGTCTGTCCAACTGGAGCCATTGCCGAGCTATCGGTCAGCGAAAAACATCTCGTCAAAATCGGACACGCTTTTTTTGACAAAAACCTCTGCCTGCCTTTTGCCAAGGGAATGCCTTGTATTGTCTGCGAGGAGCATTGCCCCACACCGGACAAGGCTATCAAATTCAGGGAAGTGGTGGTGGTGAATGATCAGGGACAGCAGGTAACAGTTAAACAACCTTATATAGTTGACGCTCTCTGTATCGGCTGTGGTATTTGTGAAAACAAATGTCCGATTCCAGGGCAAGCCGCAGTCCGTATCACATCTGCCGGGGAACATCGCGAAGCTGATCATGCCTTACCCTCTGCCGACAACTCATCATATCCTTAATTGTATCCTGAAAGAAAAAATATGTGCCCATTTCTCTGAACAAGCTCAGTTGCAATCGGAAGTGAGTCTAGGGAAGTTGAACAGTGGAAAATGAGTAATACCAGGTGTTTATGCCGTGAATGTTTTTGGTGTTGCTGTTTTGGTGGGAGTATTATAGGGTATTTGCAATCGTGTTTTTCCCACTGGTACTTTCCCTGCAGAAAGCGAATTCTTATCACGTCACTTTCACTTGTGGGGAACCAAAAGATAAAGAGGATATAATGGGTTTTTTACAGATAGAAGGGAAGACATTTGTGGTCTTTGGCCTTGCCAATAAAAAGTCAGTGGCTGCTGCCATTGCCAAGGTACTTGTTGAGGAAGGTGCTAAGGTTATTCATGTGGTGCGCTCTGAACAGCGGGCAGAAGCTGCCAGAAAACTCTTTCCTGATTCGCCAGTTTTTCTTTGTGACGTTGAGGAAGAAGCAAATATTATTCGGGTTCGGAAGGAGATAGGTACTGAAGTCGGTGAAGCAGAGGGTGGGCGTATTGACGGCCTAGTTCATTCCATCGCCTATGCAAACTATTCCGAAGGATTAACACCATTTCATGGTACCGTGAAAAAGGATTTCCTCCAGGCCTTTGATATCTCTTGTTTTTCTTTTATTTCAATCTGTAATCATTTTCGGGAGCTCTTTTCCCGTGAGGCCTCGGCTGTCACTATTTCTATCTCCACCACCAGCATGGCTGCAGAAAACTATGGCTATATGGCTCCCATCAAGGCAGCTCTTAACTCCTCCATCTGTTTTCTTGCAAAATCATTTTCTTCGTTTTCAGAGGTTCGTTTTAATGCCGTGGCACCAAGTTTGCTGAAGACTTCAGCGTCAGCCGGTATTCCCGGTTATGTTGACAGTTATCTCTATGCAGAAAAGGCTATTTTACGGAAAAAAGCCCTCAAAACCCGAGAGGCTGCCGACCTTGCCGCCTTTCTCCTCTCTCCACGTTCCTCGGGGATCACCGCTCAGACCGTGGTGGTTGATGCCGGTATGTCTGTAAATTATTTTGATTCTGAAATTGTCCAGGGAACTGTTGGCTGATTGAATGGCAGAAAAGTGGAAAGATAAGGCACTGGGGCATTGGGATCTGATTAACCGTCTTGCTGCCCGCCGTTTTGGGAGTGCTTCCCTTGCCGAGGAAGCTGCTCTTTTTGTTATGGATTCACTTGCTGCGGATTCCTGGCAACGACTGCAGGCTCACAACGGGAAGGGAAGTTTCACAAGCTATCTTGCCTCTATTTCCTGGCGCTTACTTGAGGATTTTAGTCGTACGCGTTTTGGCCGGGTACGGCCGCCGCTTTGGATACAGAAACTTGGCGGGATCTGGTCATTGCTCTTTTCCCTGTTGTGTCTCGAACGGCTTTCTCTTTCCGAGAGTGTTGAGAGTGCATTTTGCCGTTATCCGGCTCGTGAGAAGAACAGTATTGAAGATGATGCCCTTACTCTTCTAAGCCGTATTCCGCAGTGTGGAAAAGCGCAGGGACTTGAACAAACACTCGATGAATCCAAGGGGTTGGATATTTCCAGCGGATATCCTGGAAATCTTGTGGAAAAGGAGGAGCAGGAACATCTGTTTGCAGCTCTCTTTGGCCTTATGATTGGAGATGTTCAGTGCTGTAACCTCCCATCAACATTATCCCTACTACTTGAAAAAGGGCTGGAGTTGCAGCCCCAGGAAAGACTTTTATTGAAGCTGCTGTATCGGGACAATGTGGGTGTGAGGCGGGCGGCAAACCTACTTGGTCTGAATCGTGACCAGGTGAATGGCCGGGTTCGTCGTCTCCTTGGCCGTTTGCGCAAAGAGTTTCAGGATATGGGGCTTGAAGAGGAACTTTTGGAGTATCTCAGGTGATGGGCTCTATTTCTACGACACAGGGATGCGATATGTCCGTCATCGTATTTGTCAGAGAGGGACACTAACCATGGCAAATAAAGATGAATTGAAAAGAAAACGGGAACTGGATCGGAGGGCAGCATTACTTGCTCTTGCGGCGGACCGAACTGCTGAAAAATCAGGTAACTGCATCTCTTCACAGGAAATGGCTGCCCTGCTTGATGGAAAATGTGAAGCTGAGCTGCACAACGCGTTTCTGGAGCATTTTTCTTCCTGTGATTCCTGCTACAGAGAATGGCTGGAACTCACGCAAGAGCTTGCACAGGAAAAAAGAATTCCCCAAAAACCGTTACTCTTTCAGCGGAAATTTTTGACTGTAAGTGGCTCTCTGCTGGCTGCTGCAGCATCACTCGTTTTTTATCTCAATCTGGATCATGCACCGGGGCCACAGAAGGTGTCCGCACCCGCACCTGTTCAAATGGAAATGACAACAGGGGTGTCTGAAGATATTGATCCTCCACTACAACAAAAACGAATGAAAACCGTTGCGCCGCCCTCGTCCTCCATAAGGAAAGTTCTCCCTCGAACACCTGACATGGAGTCAGAGGGGCTGCAGATGAGTGAAGAGAGAAGGGCGCTATCGACCATGGATTCCATGAGGATGCCTGCTGTGGATCCGCTACAACAATGGGTACAGCAGGTTGAGGAAAAGTGTGACGGCTTGTCTGCTAACGATGTTGCCTGGAAGGTTCTTGCTTTGCAGGGGGGAAAACTGGTAAAAGCTGTTCAGTCTTCGAAACTGGAGCGTATTCATGAGTTGCTGGGACAGATCGTTCAGGGGCGGGAACAGGAATCGGTGTGCAGTGAAATAAAACGAATTTTAGAGGAGAACAATGATGACTAAAGAGATAGAATTACAGGACAGGATCATCGTTGCTTTGGATGTTGATAATCCTGAGCTTGCAAAAGAGATGGTAAAGCGTTGTGAATCCCGTACCCGTTATTTTAAGGTTGGGCTGCAACTGTTTATGGCGTCTTATTTTGAGGTGGTGGACTGGATTCTTGATCGCGGCCATAAGGTGATGCTGGATCTGAAATTTTTTGATATTCCTGAAACAGTTAAACTTGCAGTTGAGCAGCTCAATAACAGGGGTGTGTCCCTTGCGACAATCCATGGCAATGATGCTATTATTAAGGCTGCAATGGAAGCGCGGGGTGACTTGCAACTTTTGGCTGTGACAGTGCTCACAAGCTTCGGGGAAGAGGATTTACGGGCCATGGGCATGACCCAATCCGTTGAAGATCTGGTCCTGTTCCGTGCCCGGCGAGCCCTGGAGTTAGGGTGTGATGGTGTTGTTTCCTCTGGCCTGGAAGCGGAACGATTACGTAGAGATCTGGGTGATAAGTTGCTGATTGTGACCCCTGGTATCAGGCCCGGAGCTAACGTGAGTGATGGTTCGGATGATCAAAAACGTATTATAACCGCCGGTCGGGCCATAGCAACGGGGGCTGACCATGTGGTTGTTGGACGTCCCATTACCAGGGCCGAAGATCCGGCTAAAGTAATTGAGGAAATGCAGATGGATATTGAGAAAAGTATTGCAGGATAAGCGTGCAGGGTTCCTGGCTGTAGGCTGTCAATATGCGCATCCATGCAGAAATGTCAGAAAATACGGGCAACAGGTTCCGCCATTCAAAGAAACAAAAAATTACGTGGAGAAACATTTTCCATGATGAAAGTTACTGCTGATGTAAGTGCCGATCTGTATTATTGTCGCCTACGCGTAGTAAATTGGGATTTTCCGCCTCTTTAAGGTAACAAACCCTGTTCTTATTGGTAACTAACAAAGATGCTACGTGTAAACATTCTTATCTGCACTGCTGTTGCGTTAATCTGCACAAGCCTATGGGCCTTGATGAACAGGCCCGAGCAGGAACCTGTTTGGCCATCACGTATTCAGGGTTTTTCTTTTTCTCCTCTGCGGGAGGGGCATAACCCGTCAAAAGGCCAACTTCCTTCCGAAAAAGAGATCGACGCGGACCTTGCCCTCCTTGCAAATAAAACAAATGCTATTCGTACCTATACCGTAGACGGAGTCTATGGAAGTATTCCCCGGCTTGCGTACAAACACAACATCAATGTCGCCCTTGGTGCCTGGCTCAGTACGGATCACAAGAAAAATGAAGAGGAAATAACAAGACTGATCAAAGTTGCCAAGGAGAATTACCGCAACGTGGTTCGTGTGGTGGTCGGCAATGAAACGATTCTTCGTGGCGATCTCACCCTGATGCAGCTCAGCTCATATCTTGATCGAGTACGAACCGCCCTTGCTGTACCTGTAAGTACTGCCGAGCCCTGGCATATCTGGATTGAAAATCCAGTACTGGGAGAACATGTAGACTACATAGGCACTCACATGCTTCCATACTGGGAAGGCATAGAGTTCGACCTGGCAGTAGGGCATGTTACCAACCGAACCGCCCTACTCAGAGAAACATTCCCAGATAAACCCGTGGCCATTATGGAAGTGGGCTGGCCCAGTAATGGCCGCACCATCGGTAGGGCCCAGGCTTCCCCCTCCAACGAGGCTAAATTTCTGCGCCGATTTCTTCAGCGGGCCGAAGAGGAAAAGTACGTTTATTACATAATGGAGGCCTTTGATCAGCCATGGAAACAGGCTGATGAAGGAGCTGTCGGAGCCTACTGGGGGGTTTACGATCTGCAGCGGCATCCCAAATTCTCCTTTGACTCCCCGGTTATTCAGATTCCCGAATGGAAACTACTGGCAGGTATTTCTGTGTTGATGGCTTTCATTGCCTCGGCCCTCCTCTTTCTCGACAGCAGATCCCTCGGTAGCAGGGGGAGAGGTTTTCTCTCCATCGTTGCTTTTTCAGCGGCATCGGTGGCGGTATTGATAATTTACAATTATTTTCATCAGTACCTAACTGTTTCCACGGTACTTGTCGGGGGTATGCTGGTAACAGGCATGGTGGGCGTGGTGGTAGTTCTGCTCACAGAGGCCCATGAATGGGCAGAGGCAACCTGGATCTCACATTTGCGGCGACCATTCACTCCGCTTGTTACCATGGATGCGAATCTGCCCATGGTGTCGGTCCATGTTCCGGCATACAATGAACCACCGGACATGCTGAAGGAAACCCTGCAGGCCCTTGCTCATCTGGATTACCCCAGTTTCGAGGTTATTGTCATTGACAATAACACCAGTGATCCGGAAGTGTGGCAGCCCATCGCCGAGTTTTGCGTACATCTTGGAAAACGCTTCAAGTTTTTCCATGAAGATCCTTTGCCTGGCTTCAAAGCCGGGGCGCTCAACTTTGCCCTCACCAAAACGAATCCTGAAGCGGAAGTAGTGGCTGTTATCAACAGTGATTATATTGTCAATGCTTGCTGGCTGCGAGAGCTGGCATCACAGTTTGTCAAGCCTTCCGTGGCCATTGTCCAAGCTCCGCAAGACTATCATGATCACAGGGAAAGCCTGTTCAAGGCCATGTGTTATTCGGAATACAAGGGGTTTTTTCAAATCGGCATGGTAACGAGAAACGAGCGCAATGCTATTATTCAGCACGGCACCATGACCATGGTCAGACGCTCAGTACTCGAAGAGGTCGGCGGTTGGGCGGAATGGTGCATCACCGAAGATGCTGAACTGGGCCTCAAGATTCTAACAAAAGGCTATGAGGCCATCTATATTGCAAACAGTTACGGCAAGGGGCTCATGCCGGACACCTTCGATGATTTCAAGAAGCAGCGTTTCAGATGGGCATACGGTGCGGTGCAGATTCTGCGGCGTCATGCACATATACTGTTTCGAAGTAATGGTTCCGGACTTACCCGGGGCCAGCGCTACCATTTTATTGCCGGTTGGTTGCCATGGATAGCAGACAGCGCCAACCTTATTTTTACTCTGACAGCCGTGGTCTGGTCTGCGGCCATGGCCCTGTTTCCAGACCAGCTCGAGCCACCACTTCTCATTCTGACGGCCCTGCCCCTGACCCTCTTTGTCTTCAAGCTGGCCAAAATGATCTATCTTTACCGCCAGCGGGTAAAGGCAACTCTTACTCAAACATTTGCCTCGGCTCTTGCAGGGCTCGCATTGTCCCATACTATTTCTAAAGCAATCCTGCTTGGATTAGTAACTCGAGGGATTCCATTTTACCGGACACCGAAAAAAGCTGGCTCACATGCCCTGCTTCGTGCGTTGCAGTCGTCAAGGGAGGAAGGTTTGATAATGGTGGCTCTCTGGCTCTCCGCCTTCAGTGTCATGGCCATGCCCAGGCAGTATGCTTCGCCGGATGCCCTGGTCTGGTTCATCTTTCTACTGGTTCAATCTATCCCCTATTTGTCTGCATTTATCATGGCGGTTGTGAGTAGTTTTTCCGCATTAAAAAATGGGCATATTGATACTAAGCCACCCAAAACTACACCTCCTGCTGAAACAGAGAAGACTGCTTGAAGCGGGAAGAGTGGCTGGCGCCGGGTTCCAGCTGACGTAATTCTTATAATCGGGTGGACGGTTCAGAGGGTCCTGCGGGTTCAGTCGTACTGTTTCCCGCAGCGTTTGGCATAGTATTGCCACCGCTGGGGGTGGTGCCGGAGGGGGTCAAAATGTGTTGTTTGCCCTGGAAAATATCTATTCCCACGGTAAGAAGGTTGTCCAGCCATGTTGTGGATGCCGAGCATTCCGCTGAGCTTACCGTGCTCTTGCAGACATGAACTGCTCCCTTCTCGTCCACAAGAAAATGCATACCCCATAAGGGTCGGACCGCCATGTCCTTCGATGTTCCAGCATACTCAAGAATAGTCGTTTCATTGATCCCGAGAAGCCTCACAATTTTGCCCGGAAGTTGGTAAAGAGGGATGGTGCCCATATCCAGAGGGCCACGTCGACCGTCGATGACTATCAGGGGGGTGGTGACATAGGTCAGAAACATTTCCGGGGTGAATTGATCCCTTGCCCCGGCCAGGATTTCCGCCTCAACGTAGCCGCGATAACCGCCTCCCAAAAAAGGCAGATGGTCGCCGAAGGCAACTATGAGGGCATCTGGATCACTGGTACGGAGGTTGTCAAGAAAAGTCATCAGCTCCTTTGACTTGTAGTACATTGCATTGGCATAGGATTCAATCTCTGGTGTCTCGCACCCTCCTTTGCAACGGATGACCTGCGGCCTTGACTCGTTCATAGGGTAATTCATCGGCCCTGCCCAGTGACCGAAATAGGTAATGATATAATTAAAAACAGGCTTGTCCAGATTCTCACGATTGTCCAGTTTATCGATCACCTGGCGGTAGAGAGATGCATCGGAGAGAAACCCAAGGTTCATGTCATCAAGATTGAAATCATCTATGGACCAGTAAGTACTGAACCCGATCCTTCGATACGCGTTAATTCTGTTCCAAAAAGAGGCCACATTGGGGTGGGATGCCACAGTGTCGTATCCATATCGCTCAAGAACTGCAGGGAGGCACGGCGCATTATTGACCATGCGCCGTTCGAACTTGACGTCATCGTAAACCACTGGAAAACCACAGAGACTTTCAAATTCGGCATTGGCCGTATAGCCGCCGAAGACTGGGCTCATAATACCGGAACGACCGGTGGCCTGCCACAATTCTCTGAATCTCGAGTCAAGGGGATCGCGGTCAAAACGTATTGCTTTGAGCCCCATGGGGTCCCAGAATGATTCAAGAAGGATAAAATGAACATTTCTCAGGGCCGGAACAGAGATGCTGACAGGAGTCTTTTTATTCAGCAGAAAATCGGCGGAGGTACTTACTTTTTTAAGATCCGGAGCCTGCTCGACATCCTTGAAAAAACGCGCCGTTTCCTGGAGAGAATATAGGGTTGCTCCCCGTCGCAGATAATTTTCCCGCTGATTCCAAACACTGTTGCCAAAACGTTTATCCATGCCCGCCACAACCGGTTCAGCATAAATTTTTAAACCCATTGACAGAAAAAATACAAAACAGAGTGCCAGCCAGGCTGCCCGACTGCGAAAATGGAAATTAAAGATTAAAAATCCGGCTAGTGAGGCCAGCGAGCCAACAACCAGGAAGCGCTGCCAACCGTCAAGTATAAGGATAAGCGACTTTAAAGCATACACATCATCCGGCACCATGGGGCCACCGAAGAAAGAGAGTTTGGCCGCATTGCCAAGATAAAGAACGGTTATAAGGAGCCACTGTAGAATAATAAACGCCCAATTTCGACGCGACAGGAAAAACAATAGGTAGGAAGCGGCAAGCACAAGAAGAAAATCCATGTAAACAGCGTGCCGTGAGATGCTTACTCCGAAATAAGAGACGCTTGCAGCATATGCAAGAGCGTAACCAATTGCAGCGGAAACAATTGGAAGGAGCAGGGAGAAAATTCGCATTTTTGGGGTTATAAATAAAGATTTGAACAACAATTCTGCAAACAGATAGAGGCTTTTAACCGGAACTAATAACCATTTCGATATCTATTTACAAGGAAGGTACGATTGACAATATGTGCACTGAAGAAAATTTTTTTAGTGCTTGAAGTGTATCAAAAGCTACCGGAACCTCTTCTCCGAGATACTCCACGTCAATATGATCATCCATGCAGAAGTTTGTTAGATTTGTTAATGTCAACGGATCCGGTGAGACGGTTGAGAAACTGACTGGTCTCTGGAGAAAGATCGATAAATTCCAGGCCGTATTTTTGCTCCCGAGATGCGCGGGAAACCGCGCGTTCTTTGAACTTGAAAGCTCTTCCGATGCGGCCTTCCAGAAGGAATTCATCGCCAATGGCAAGCCTGGCCCGTGATGTCATGAGGAGTCCACCAGGACTGATATTTAGCACAACAGCCGGATGGTGTTTTCCTGTTGTTGTATTTTTGCAATAGATGATAAAATCATCGGTCATGATTTGCCTGTGTCCGATTCTCCGGTATTTTCGCCGTTCTTCTTTTGGTACTGTGTCAGGCTTGGTCTCTTTCGTTTTGTTCGCAATAGGGGGGGGGGCTTCTTCATAAGCCTCATTCACAATCTCTTCAAAGTCTTTTTCGTCCACATTCCACACCATGGATTGCATATGGTACTTCTCCACACGCTCATTTTTTACTTTCTGAACATCTTTTCCATAAGGCTCAGAGGAGTGAGGGCGTGGTGCGGACCTTGTCTTTTTTCTTTCCCAGAAGAGATGACTCAAGGCTGTCTTACGGCTTGTCAGTTGGATACATTCTTTATCCATCCGAGTCATTCTGAGTAATTTAAAAACATGTTCATCGACACCGCAGAGTAACAGTTTTCCAGTTCCGTCGATTTTTTTGAGGGAGCGGACAACAGAACTCAGTCCGGTGCTGTCAACAAAATTGACATTCGACAGATCCAGGATGATATCCAGTTCACTCTTAACCAAAAAAATATTCATTGCCGCTAAGAATTCTTGGGCAAGCGAGGCATTCAGGCTGGGTCCTTCACAGGTGATAATGAAAATGGCCTGAAAAATTTCTGTTTTTATTCTCATTGTGCTTGCTTCCGTATGAAAATATCGTTGGGAATATTTCTTAAAGGCCTGAAGGTTTTTCAAATGTTACCATGAACTGAGCAAAATTCAACAAGTTTACAGTGGACAGGAGTTTGCAGCATTCTGGCGACTGTCCTGACAGGACAAAGGATTCTGTTTCGGAAAAAAATACTCTCATTTAGAGTTAAAAATTCACATGGTATTTCAATGGCATGGGCATTCAATTTCGATTGTGTAATTACTGTAATACGGCTTTGTCTCATGTTTGATGGGGAAACGGCATCTAAGTTGCAATTCATTTACCAAGACGTAATTGTATAATGTGCGCCTGATGCCTTTTACTGTCAGGTGCGTTGAACTGTAGTTTTCTTTGAGAGAGTTAGACAATGGATATCGAAAAATCGCAGCTACGCCCCGCTGGAAAAGGATTTGTCCTTGCTGCAATAGGAGATGGGCTTCCAATTATGAGACGGTTAGTTGAGGCCTATACTGGAAGAGATAACAAAAAATATATTAAATTGAACGGAGATATTACCCCTCTGTTACCTAGTCATATGTATATGTCCGGAAACTAAGTGTACACTAGCGGAAACCAGGTGTGTGATTTCTGATTTCCTTCTATACCTGTGAAGCATCCGATCGACTTCTTACTTGATCTGCACTGAACCTGAGCTTTGTCAGGGAACAGGTGGATCCTTCTTCGTGCGCGGCTTGCAGACTCTGCTTACCTGATTTGTTGGAAAACATCTGAGCTTGTATCTTTCCCCTTCTCCTCCTTCGTATTTTTATTCAATGTATTCCATTGAATACTGATTCCCAACTTTGTCCTTCCTTCAAGGTGTTAGTGATGTAATGAATTTCAAAGTACCACGATGTGTCATTTTTATTTGTGGTTCGCGTCAATATCAGCTATCCTTGTGTGTGGAAGGTTGCTTGATAAAAACAGAAAATAAAGGACAAACGGAAATGATTAGAAAACAAATTTTCTTGCTTACTCTTATCGTTACAATTCTTTTTTGGTCGGCCGCAGGTGTTATGGCACAAGGGAAAGCGAAACAGGGAAATCCTCCATTTTTGATAACTGGAAAGATGCCTCATCTCACAAAATTACTGATACAGCAGTGGGATAACAGTGAGCTAAATCTTACAGAAGAACAGAAAGGTAAACTCCTTGTGGTTCGAAAAGAGACCATCGGTGGTGCTCAAAAGCTTGGAAAAGAAATTGCGATACTGGAAGAAAAGGTTGCAGAGGGAAGCCTCTCCGGGACAAAACCTGAGGAGCTTCGTTCGCTGGTGCAGCAGGTTGGAGAATTAAAAATCCAGGCGACCATGATTCATCTTAGCTGTATTTTTAATACCAGTCATATCCTTGATCAAAGGCAGCTGGCTTTTATAAAAAAGTAGCGATTTTACTAAACTTTTCACAGGCAGGAGGGAAACAATGGCAACTATTGAAGCAATCTGTGTCAGCAAGAAAAAAGGTATGGTGAAAAGATCGGTTGAGCAGGCACGTTTTCAGGAAGGATTTGGAATTGAGGGCGACGCTCACGGTGGCAAGTGGCACCGCCAGGTTTCTTTGCTCGCTGGTGAGAGCATCGATATTGTGAAAGAGAAGCTGCCTTCTTTAAAAGATGGTGCATTTGCAGAAAATATAATCACCAGGGGCCTTGGCTTGTCGTCTGTCTCTGTTGGAGACAGTATTCAGATAGGTGCTGATATTATTCTTGAAATCACTCAGATTGGTAAGAAATGCCACAACGATGGCTGTGTCATAAAGAAGGCAACCGGAGATTGTATTATGCCCAAAGAGGGTATCTTTGCCAAAGTCATTCAGGGTGGAGAGACAAAAGCAGGTGAGACGATTGTTTTGAATGGCTGAGTAAGCTATCGATTGCTCTTGGCAGGCCGGGGTGGTGATGGTAGTTTTGCAATTAAAGTGTTGTGATAAGCGTTAAAAATATCTATACACTTTTATTAAGGAAAAATGTGAATCTTAATCCCCCTGGACCGTCTTGCTGCTATGCGCCTCTTTGTTTTTATTACTCTCTGTCTAATTATGACTTCGTGTGGATTCAGCCATCTAATCGAGGTTCAGAATCAAGATAGTCAGGCTCCAACAGCAAAAGAATGTGGCTCCTGTCACGTCGAGCAATATGCAGAATGGCAACTGACTGCTCATGCTCGAGCCTTTGTTAGTCACGAGTTTAAGCTTCAGTCTGATCACTATGAAGACGAGGATTGTCTTTTCTGCCACTCTCCCGGTGGGGTACGGAATCCTGAAAGAGTGGCCCGTAGCTACAATCGGGACGAGGGGGTCACCTGTATCTCCTGTCATCTCCATGGGCAGGCCATGCATGGACCCCATGAATCCGGAGCCCTGTTCAGCCCCCATGCCATAGCTCAAGATTCTGTAGTTAACTCGAAGAGAGATTCATCACAGCTCTGTGGTGTCTGTCACGAAGAAACCTACGAGCAATGGCAGGGTCAGCGAGTAAGCAAAGAATGTCCCACTTGCCACGGCTGCCATGGGGCTGCCGTTGAGCGCCCTCACACCAAAGGCACTAATTTCTTTTCGAATATGCTGGTCTCTTTTGAACCGGTTCACAGGGTGCGTAGTCATCATCTCATTTTACCCAATCTGCCAGGGCAGGGGATAGGTCCGGAGATGCAGCTGGATACAATAGATGCTGATACCGTCCAGTTCACTCTGAAAAATAGTCTACCTCATGATTTGCCCACGGGAATTTATGGTGACAAAGAGCTTTTTATTGTTCTTAGTTGGCTGCAGAACGATGGCAGGGTTGTGGAAAAGAAAAAAATAGTCATCCCTTCAGTCCTCGCCCCGGAAGAACAGAAAAGCTTTGCAGTAATTTTTCCCAAAAATGAGTACAGTCAAAAATTATCTATTGATTTGTATCGTTTTCATCACTCCACTAAAAAGGCAACATTGATTCGCTCATACCCTTTTGTCATGACTTCTCCTCAAGTATCCAAATAACGAATGGTACAGAAAACCACCAGTCAAGCAGTATCGTCCAGACGAATAACATTGCCCACAAGTTTTAGTGATGGTTTTATTGCGGATCTTGCTGAACTCAACAGCCAGTTTACAAAGAACGGCAGCAGGGTATTTGAACTCTACGGTTCTTTTCAGCATGGTTCTTTTCACTCCGCGCGACCTGCTAAATATTTGCCACTCATTAGCAGGTTAGAGTTTCAGAGGCATGTGCGCCTGGCACTCGATCAAAAAATTAACTTCAATTACCTGCTCAATGCCCCCAGCTATGCAAATTTTGAGTATACTCACGAGGGGCGTCGGGAATTTGAGGGATTGTTGCAGTTTTTATGTGATTGTGGAGTTGCTTCTGTCACAGTCACAGCCCCCTACCTTATCGATATTATCAAGAGCCGTTTTCCGGAATTGGAGGTAGTTGTTTCCACTATCGGTTATGTGGGCGCCAAACGGGGGATCACCCAATTTGAAGAGATTGGGGCCAGTCGAATCGTCCTCGACGTGGAGGTGAATCGTGATTTTCGGTTTTTGCGCCACGTCACTCCAAAGAGTAAGGTCGATCTGGAAATTGTCGTGAACCCGGTCTGTCTCTACCAGTGTCATTTTAAGTTCAATCACTACTGTGTCGCCGGGGTTGGAGGTCATACCCATAAGGGTGGCTGTGGCCATCCTTACAACCAGTATTATCTTAACTGGTGCTATCTTGAGAAACTGAAGACCCCTGGAGAATTTCTCCGCAGTCCCTGGGTAAGACCCGAGGATCTGCATCTCTATGAAGACTTTGGTCTGCACCATTTTAAGATTGCCGGACGAGGACTTGAGAGTGACGAATTATTGGATCGGGCTAGATTCTATTTAGAGGGTGAATTTAAAGGAAACCTGCTGGCCCTGCTTGGTTGGCCTCACTGGCTACAATTTCGAAAGAAAGCGGATGGGACAAAGCTGGATCCCTTGGAAATCAGTCTTGAAAATGAAGACCTGACTGGATTTCTTGATTTTTTCCATAGCAAGGAACCGGATTGTCGTCTTGGCTGTGAAGGCTGCGGTCATTGTGATAAATGGGCGGCGAAGCATCTCAAAACCAATGATTCGGAATTGCTTAAAGGGTATATTGCCACCATGCAGGAAAACATCAGTAAGCTGGTTAGAGACATCCCAACAGCGGAGGAAACGCTTCAGCAGCAGAAACGCTGGAATGATGCAGCTGCCAGTCAGGGACATCTGTCATGACCATTCTGGTAACCGGGGGGAGTGGTATTGTTGGTCGCCCCCTGATTGCGCATCTTCTGGCTCGCGGACAGAGCGTGGTGGGTCTGTGTCGCCATCCTGAAGAGATGGATACTTCAGGGCTGCGCTGGCTGAAAGGAGATGTCAGTAAACCCAAGCTCGGTTTAGATGACAACGAATGGCAGCAGCTTTGCCGGGAAGTGGACAGCATTTTTCATTTAGCGGCACGCACGGATTTTAAGGGCAGGTCCCTTGAGGAGTATAGAGCCGTTAATATTGAAGGCGTGCGCCATATCAAAGAGCTTGCACTCATAAGTAAGGCCTGGCTCCATCATGTGTCCACCGCCTTTGTCTGTGGCGATTGGGATGGAGAATTTCGGGAGGATCAGCTACAGGAAGGGCAAGGTTTTCATAACTACTATGAAGAATCCAAATACAGGGGAGAATGTGTATTGCGGGAGGAGCCAACTCCGCAGTACACGGTTTATCGACCCTCCATTATCCTGGAACGGCGACCAACTGCAGCCAGTATCTCGGTCTTTGGCCCCTTTGTTTTTTTAGACGGGGTCTTTCGCCTCTGTCTCGGGAGTGTTAAGCGAACAAATCGCCTGGAAAATCTACGGGTGGAAGGGAATTCTGAGGCTCATTTGCCCTTTGTCTTTGACGATGATGTAGCTTTGGCTCTGGTTAATCTGGCTGAAAAAAATGCTATTCATGGAAAAACCTATAATCTGACTCCCGTTGTACCTCTTTCAAATGGTGTCCTGGCTCAGGTCTTTAATCAGGCCTTTGCCAGAGAGGTTGTTGCCTGGGTTGATGCCGCAAGTATTGAAAAAGAAGCGTTGACTACGCCGGAGAAGATCCTTTCGAAAAAGACAAAGATGTACGCTCCCTATCTCAATCTGACCACGATTTTTTCCAGAACGCATCTAGAAAATGACCTAGGGGAAGAGGTTCTACCGGCCATTCATGAAGAAGAGCTACTCGCTGCCTTTTCCATCTTTCTCTCGAGCAAAAAGGAACTCGACAGGGTGGTCAACCACGATGAAGAATTTCATCTGAACTCCTATTTTACTCATTTTCTTGCACAGCACACCGGAAAGCCTTTAATCAAAAACCTTGCATCTCTGTCAGCCTGTCTTCAGATTGAGATTAAGGGCTATAGTGCCTGGACAGTTACCATTGAAAAAGGGATATTGACAAGGGTTACAAAAGGGTCTTCCGGGAATTTTGGATATACCACTGATGGCAGTACATTTTTGAAGGTCGCCTCAGGAAAGATGTCTCCTCAGCAGGGGTTTTTTCAAGGAGCCATTCAGCTTGTAGCCAATCCCAAGGAGGCATTGCGCACCGCAACAGCTCTGGAAGAATTTTTTCGAGAGTATCCCTATCACTATTAACCTCTACTTGCTCATCTATCAAAATGCATACTGAATGGATTCCCGTTAGCGAAGTGACAAAGCGCCCCTATACAGAAGCCGTGGAAATGTTCCGTGAACATATTAATCCCGGCCTGGTGGCACTTCTTGAGATCGGTGAATATACTGAGATTAATCCGAAAAGTGCAGAGGGAGCAGTGATCACTTCAACCGATGGCAAAGAGATTCTAGACTTTGTCTCCTCCTATGGTGCCTTGAACTTTGGCCATAATCATCCCCGAATTGTTCAGGCCATGCAGGAGGTTCAGAATCAGCAACGAGTTGATCTTTCCAAGGAACTCCTCTCTCCATATACCGCTTTTCTTGCCCATAATTTGTCATTATTGCTTCCCGGCGACCTCTCTAAGGTCTATTTTTGCAACTCCGGTACGGAGGCTGTTGAGGCGGCCTTGAAATTGGCATCCCGCTGTTTTAAAGGAAAACGGCCTGTTTTTCTTTATGCCGATAATGCACTCCATGGCAAAACCATTGGTGCTTTATCTGTTACCGGCAGTGAACGTCTCCGTGAATTCTTCCCCACTCTCCCGGCTCAAAGTATGCCCTATGGCAGGAGTGATGAACTGGAAAAACTTCTTGAAAAGAACAAGAGGGACGGTGAGCAACAGGTAGCGGCAGTTATTCTGGAACCCATTCAGGGTGAGGCTGGGATTATGATCCCGCCAACCGGTTATCTGCGTGAGGTGCGTGAACTTTGTGATCGTTTCGGGGTATTGCTGATACTTGATGAAATCCAAACGGGAATGGGACGTACCGGGACATTTCTTGCCTGTGAACAGGATGGCATAGTACCGGATATCGTCGCCATGGCTAAATCCTTAGGGGGTGGTGTGGCCACCATTGGTGCTACCATTGCTACCACCAAGGTGTTTCAAGCTGCCTATGAAAATCCCCACGACTGTCTGGTACAGACCTCAACCTTTGGCGGTCGGGCAACATCCTGTGCTGCGGCGATGGCAGCACTTAAAGTGCTGCAGGAAGAGGATCTGTTTACCAAGACCAGAGAGCGTGGAGAACAGTTGCTTTCAGGACTTACTCGTTTACAGGAACAGTATCCGGAGTGGATCAAAAATGTGCGGGGACGCGGTCTGATGGCGGGTATTGAATTTGACGTTGATGTGATTGATCAGGCTAAATATCTGCCATTGAAATTACCGGGTTTAAAATCAGTTCTTCGTGAACACCTTCCCGGAATGGTTGCCGCGGCACTGCTCAAACAACATGGTATACTCGGAACCCTTATGCTCAATAACCGGGCGGTACTTCGGGTCTATCCTCCTTTGATTATAACGGAAGAACAGATCGATTATTTTCTGAAATCGTTGGCTGATGTCCTGGCTCAGGGGCCAAAAGATCTGGTGAAAAACCGGGTGAATTATGCTGTGAAGAACTCCGGTATGAAATTTATAGGTTCCTGGGCTGTATCGTTCATCAAAAAGTAATTGTATACCTAGCTATTCACCAAAATTGAATTTGAGTCGGAATTGCATAACGAATACGCAGGTAGGAAACTGGGGACATGACCGAATCCGTCTTTGTCTTTTGAATTGGGATCGTGTCCCCCGATTCCTGATAAATATTGTGCCGTTCAATAGCATGGCGAATAGTTACTTGCATACATAGGCTGAAGGATTTTAGACTGAAGAAAAGACAGCATTACACGAGGCCTTCAGCCTTTCTGTACATTCAGCCTCAAAACCTGGGTAGCGGGCAGGACCCGCTTTAGATTTTTACGAAACCATCATTACCATGCTACAGAAAACACTTTCCTGGTTCGCCACAAAACTGCGCCATCATCGCATATGGGTTGTTGTGCTCATGGTGCTCCTTGTTGCTATTGGCGGCTATGGTGCATCGAAAAGCCAGGTTGATAATTCTCTTGAAGTGTGGCAGTCAGCAGATTCTCCGGACTGGCTTGCCTACCAGCAATTTCTTAAACGAACCAGCATCGCTGATCCCCTGATTATTTTCATTCCCCGGCAGGTAGAAGGCCTGACCCTTGTAGCCATCAGGAAAGCACTCAAGGCACTCCCAGTTGTCAGCTCCTGCAAAAGTGTTGGACTTGAAACCACCAAGGGGACAAGAGGCAGCCTGATCACTCTTGTGCCAATAGCCGAGGCCAATCCATCACAATTGGCTGAAATATTAAAACAGATTCCACCGATTATGCAGGGACACCAGGTGGATACATTCCATCTGGGCGGTGTCTGGTATCTGACCAAACAGTTAGATAGTCTCTCGGCCAAAGCTACCACGGTCCTTTTTCCAGTTGTTCTTCTGGTTGTGAGTATTGCCGTGCTTTTGTTATGTCGAACGCAGGCTCTTCTTATCCTGAGTTGCGGTTTACTTTCGGCTGTCCTTCTGGTTGGGATTAGTGGCCTGTGCGGGGTCAAGATGAATATGGTTCTCCTTGCCCTGCCTCCACTGACGCTTATTCTTGGCATGGCCCATGGCATCCACTTCAGTATCAAAAAATGGCAGCCGGACGATACCCCCGTAAGTCTGTTTTGCAGAGTCGGACCTCCCTGTGCGCTTTCCGGGATCACCACGGCAATGGGCTTTGCCTCACTCCTCTTTTCAAGCTACCAGCCGGTTCGTGAACTTGGCCTGTGGGGGGCTGTCGGGACCCTGATCTCATTGATGGTCACCTTTGTTCTTGTACCCGTCTTTTTGAAACCGGGTGCCTATTCCAAAAGGCTGGTTTTGCCAGCAGCCACAAGTCTCTTCCTGGCCCGTAACAGAGCAAGAATATTTGTTGCCCTGGCTCTGGTACTGATTGTGGCTGGAATTGGTATCGGGCGCTTACAAAAAGGATCTCTGATTTTAGATTTTTTCACCGATGATTCCGTGGTGCGTCTGAATTATCAGGCTATTGAAGATGCAGGCCTTGGACTCACTCCCATCGAAATAGATTTTTTCCAGCAGCCACTGTTTAGAAGTGGCCTTGATGGTCATTTAAAGGATCTCGCTCTTCAACACCCTGAGATTACCCATTATTTGTATACGATGACAAATCAATCTAAACAGGTTGTAAGCCTTGGTGCCACTATGCTGCTGCCCAATTTCTTTTCGAGTAACCAGAAAGTGGAACGCCTGACTATTCTTATCAAAACGATCTCTTCAGAGGCAACACTTGCCATAGCCGATGAGATGGAAGACTTTTTCCAAAGCCGTCTGGGGGGTTCGACCACGCCCTATGTTACAGGATCGGTCCCTCTCTATACACGAGGCCAGAAGGAGCTTTTTTCCTCAATGCTGCAGAGTTTCAGTGTGGCCTTTGTGGCAATTTCCCTACTTATCGGAGTGCTGTTGCGATCTGTTAAAATGGGACTGATCGCCATGATCCCCAATCTCCTGCCCGTAGTTCTGGTAATATCTGTTATGGGCTGGTTTGGTATTCCCTTGTCAGTGGCTACTATTACCGTTGCTTCGATTGTCTTTGGTGTTGTTGTCGATGATACTATTCATTTTCTCTACGGTTACCAGAAACAGGCTTCGGGCCAGACACCTCGTCGGCGACTGGATCATGTCTTCCAGCAGGTGGGAGCACCCATTATCACGACCACACTGGTAACGGGTACCGGTTTTCTTGCCTTTTTGGCCTCGCCCTTTATCCCGCTTGGCTATTTTGGCCTCCTGATCAGTCTTTCCCTGTGGATGGCTTTGATCTGTGATCTTTCGATTTTACCAATCTTGCTTATGGGAGAAAATAAGGATGCTTGAGCAAATCCTTGATATTCATTTTGATCCCGAGAGTGGCACACCCTACTGGCTGGATATTTTGGAAAAGACAGGCCTGCAGCGTCGGGATTTTCAGAGTGTCGACGATATCCCACAGCTTGGCTCCATGGATGTGGATGCCATGCGAAGCAAGCCGATTAGCGATTTTATACCACGCGCACTCCATGGTCGTATGGGGGAGATGATCCTTGCTGAAACCGGTGGAACCACGGGAAATCCTTGTCGCAGGGTCTATTTCCCCGAAGAATTCCATGCCGCTTTTGTTGCTCCCTGGCTTCAGGCGGTGGAGCAGTTTTCTTTCCCCACAAATCAAAAATGGCTCTTTGTCGGCCCTTCAGGACCCCATATCATTGCCCAGGCAGCAAGATCCCTTGCCAGAGCCACAAACAGCCTTGAACCCTTTTCCATCGACTGTGATGTGCGCTGGGTTAAACAGCAGCAGCCGGATTCAATGGGCCATATGCTCTATATGGATCATCTGCTGAATCAGGCCTTGAATATAGTCAAGCAACAGCAGATAACGGTTCTCTTCACTACACCACCACTGCTTCTCGCACTTGCTGAGCAGATGACAGCGGGGCAGCGGCAACGGATTGCAGGTATTCATACGGGTGGGATGGCGCAGGATACGGAGACCAGCAGGCAGCTTGCAACCTTGTTCCCTGCAGCGGTTATCCTGCCTGGATACGGCAACAGTCTCTTTGGGGTTACCTTTGAACAGGAACAGAGCATGGACGAAGCTTCCAGCTTTTTTGTTCACGACCCTGCCCTTTATCTGCATCTTATTCCTTTACCGAAGGACAGGCAGGAACCACCGCGTTTAACAGAAACAGTTGCAGAGGGGCAGCGTAGCCGGGTTATGTTTCACCGCTTCGACGAATCATTTCTGCTTCTTAATATGCTTGAACGGGATACTGCTGTCCGGGTTATAAAGGATGGTGTGCAGGGCCTGACAAATATCGAAGGGCTCAGTTTTCAGCAAAAGAAAAGTGGCGGGGTGTATTGATGAATGCGCATTTCTGCCAGGAGATCAGCATACCCTGCACCTCCGGAGTATTGGAAGGCAGGCTCACCTACAGGGAGGAAAACAGCGGGAAAGCCGGGGTGATTCTCTGTTGTCCCCACCCACTCCTTGCTGGAAATATGGACAACAATGTCATCACTGCTCTGGCTCAAACCCTGGCAAATCATTTTCCGGTGCTCTCCTTTAATTATCGCGCAGTTGGAAAAAGTTTTAAGGCAGAACCGGACCTGCCCCTGTTTGAATATTGGGATAGGCTGGATCAGAAGAACGACTTTTTTGAAATAATCGCTGATACTGAAGAGGTGATACGTTGGAGTTCCCGATATTTTAGGAATTTCCACTTGGTTGGATATTCTTTTGGCAGTTTTGTAGGACTTTCGGCACTTCCTAGCACTGTCCTCAGCTTTAGCGCAATTACCCCGCCCCTTACCGAGCATAATTTTGAGCGACTCAAAAGCGTAGGTTGTAAGGCTCTGCTTCTCTTTGCTGAAAATGATACTCTGCTGGTACAACAACAAACCAGTGTATCTTTACGGGCAGATATCCGTGAAATTCCCAAAAGTGACCATTTCTTTCTGGGCAGAGAGCAGGAAGTTGCAGAGAGTGTTGAGTCGTTCCTTCTTAGCCTTTGACCTGAATTTAGCTGACGGCCCTGGCATAAATATAAACGAAGAGTGAAGCATATGAAGTTACCCGGAAGAAATGATCCCTGTTGGTGTGACAGTGGCAAAAAATATAAGAAATGTCATCTGCGTTCCGATGAAAAAGGAGAGACGGCTCCTCCTGGTGCAACGGAAAAAAATGATGGGAAAGGAACCGTTGGTGCGGGAACTTTAAGCGCTCCACGACAGGTTCCTGACAATATAGTTCTCCCCGAGTACGCAAAAACGGGAATACCTGGCAGATCCGGGAAGTCCTGTAAAAAAGAAACCGAAGACGAGATTACTCGAATGCGAAGGGCTGGCAAGGTTGCAAGGGACGTACTCGACAGTGTCCTTGCGGCAGTTAAACCCGGTATCAGCACCGATGCCCTCGATGAAATTGCCCATCTGACAGCAATATCATATGGCTCATATCCAAGTCCTTTGAACTATATGGGCTTTCCTAAATCAATCTGCACATCTGTCAACGAGGTGATATTGCACGGTATTCCAGATAGCAGAAAGTTGCAGAGCGGGGATATTATTAACTGCGATGTGACGGTTTGTATCGATGGTATGCATGGTGATTGTTCCGAAACAGTTCTGGTTGGGGATGTGAGTAGAGAAGCGTATTCTCTGGTTCAATGCACCTGGGAATGTTTGATGCTGGGGATCGATGTCGTCAGGCCGGGGCAAAGGTTCAACGAGATTGGACGGGTTATTGAAAGGCATGCCGGTAAGCACGGTTATAGTGTTTTGCGTGAGTATGGTGGCCATGGTATTGGTGAAACTTTTCATATGGCTCCCTTTATAGCCCACTTTTATGACCCGGAGAATAAGGCTGTTATGGAAGAGGGGATGACCTTCACCATAGAACCGATGATTAATCAGGGAAGTTCTGGCAGTATGATGTGGTCTGACAAGTGGACAACGGTTACGGCGGATCTGGCTCTGAGTGCCCAGTTTGAACATACTGTTCTTGTAAGCAACGCTGGAGTTGAAATTCTTACCGGTGGACTGGAACCCTGGTTTTTAAGATGAAAATTTCGACTTGGCAGCAATATTTCCTATAGAAGCCCTTATCGGGCGGAATATTCCAATTTAGCCCAAACAGAGGAGGTCTTTTTTTGATATATTCGATAAATCTTTTTGACTCGGTCATGTTCTATTCTTATGGTCTGTGCCAGTAGACAGCGCTCGATTAATTTTGGGAAAATCCTGCACGCAAGGACCTTGATCCCTCCTGAAGGGAGCTACCTTGTGGACAAGCTGATTATTGCACTGAACTGAACGGTAAGAGAAGCTAGTTTAATGATTTTGCGGTATCATTGAGCATTGCAAATCTGGATGACGTATACTGGGTCTCAATATTTTCTCACTCTTGAAAATACTGGAAGGGATCATGTACCGTTTGTTCATCCTGTTTTGTTCGACAATGGCAACTTATATAGACAGTGCACAAAAATAATTAGAACAAAAAAATATATACAGCCCCAGATCTCTGGGGGAGAGGTAAGATATGGTGAGAAGAATTATTCATCAATGGAGAGATTGGGTCCTTGGATATATTGGTGGCGACAATTATGAATTGATCCAAAAAGATACTCAAGAAGTCTTTGCGATTGTTGCCAAGGATGCCATGGATGCAGAAAATAAAAGTCAACAGATCATTAAAAATACAAAAGAAGAACGGGTTTGAATGACCTCGATATTAGGTTTCGTGTGAGTATTAAAGGCATCTCCTGCATGTTTTATGCTTAATCAATATGCTAGCTGGAGAAGCTGTCCCTTGGTAAGTCCTCAGAAGTAACCAACCATACCTAGCCCTATTATATACAAGCATATCAGCCACACTCTTCATTCCTTGACGTAACCACGCATACCATTATATTATTAGTTAATGCTGGGAGTAGTGCTGGGAATAATGCTGGGTGGATGATATGGCAAGTATGAAGCGGAACAAGACAAAGTAGCCTGGAGTGTTTTACATTTTGAGCAAGGATGATGAGAAGATATTCTACATCATGTACCGACGAGATGGAAAACAGATTGAGGAGAAGGTAGGTCGGCAACATGCTCATGATATGACAACTGCCAGAGCCTCTGGTATTCGTGCAGATCGTATTCAGGGCAAAGCCTTATCCAATAACGAACAACGTTAGCAAGAGAGGCAGAAGGCTGCAGAATGGACTATCGGTTCTTTGTGGATTGAGTACACGATCAGCTCACTGGATCGGGTGCAGAGACTGATAGATCTTTTTGGCGTAACCATCTGGAGAAACCATTTAGCAAGAAGAGGCCACAGGACATCATTGTGCTCGATATAGATCGTGTCAGAATACCTCTGTTAAAAAGAAGATCTGCACAGACCGTTAAACATGTGTTGGTGCTGCTGAAGAGAATAATTGACTATGGTGCCAGAAAGGGATACACACCACCTTTGAGCTTCAAGGTTGAGTTGCCGGAAGTTGACAATATCAAAACTGAGGATCTTAGTCCTGAGCAGCTCAAACGCTTCATGCAGACACTTGAAATATATCCACATCAGAGAGCTGTTTCGATTATGAAAATTGCTTTGTTCTCAGGTATGTGAAAGGGGGAAAATTTCAAACTCAAATGGGTTGATGTGGACTTCAACCGAGGGTTTGTTGTCACTCTTCGCAGACCAAAGGGTGGGAAGACTCAGAAGATACCTCTGAACGCCAATACCAGGGCTGTTATCGAAGATATTCCACATAGTGACTCAGAGTTCATTTTTCCTGCAAAAACTGCAACAAGTTATGTCAATAATCTGGATCATCATTTTAGAAGAATCAAAAAAGAATCCAAGCTACCAGCTGACTTCAGACCTATGCATGGCTTGAGACACTTGTACGCAACCGTGCTGGCCAACTCTGGAAAGGTTGATATGTTGCACCTTGCAGAAGCTCTTGACCCATCAATCTCCTGAAATGACGCAGCGATACGCTCACATGCGTGATGAATCCCTTCGCAGTGCCTGTGATTTGGTTGATGACATTTTTGCAGAGGTTATCGGATGATTGATACTGACGGTATTGAGAAAAATATTCTGATATATAAATTTAATCAGAAACCAACTGATTTCAAAGCATATCGTCTGTTCCAGAAATATGGAACCAATCTACCACCAGGGGTGATTGTGTACCTGCAAGTGAAGCTTGAGAAGTTAGCTGACAAAATCAAAGACGATGGTCATGCTGCACAATTGGATACAGACCTGACGTCCCGTTATGATGAAATTATAGAATTCTGCCATGAGTTGATTGAACGAGGAGATGCCAATGGCAAGTCTTATGCGACTTGTGCGAAGATACTTGGCACTAAAACTAGAGCTTTTAGCAATTAATCCCTAAAAAAATACCCTCCCGAAATATTGTAATCCCCCTTCCGCAGCAACACTCTCCGAATAGGTAATCAAATGTATATACATTGGCTGCCTAGGAATCAATGCTATACAGACATATTATCTCAGTTAAAGACTAGCCACCAATTTTAACTATTTTTCATAAGAGGTAATTATGAAGACGAATCTCCAGTATCACAACGCCGCAAGTGTTTTAAGGGAAGATACTGGCATGGATGCCCGAACTATCCAAAGCGGAATGGGTTACCGTACGTGTAAGCGTGTGATTATTTTATGATCAGCACATATCAAGTGGTAACAAAGTAGTGATTGGTGCTCCTGTTGGCGACAATAGGAATGGTGACATACTTACTGTGGTTGTGGTTCCACTTCCTATCAGAAATTGACAGACGTTAGCATGTCCAATGGTGAATCTGTTTATTACTGGAACGGTAATGTAGCTGAGAAACTGGTTTTTTTTTACCCTGCGATGCCTGGTTAAATCGTTTGGTTCAGCCAGTTAATTATAGTATGATTTATCAAATATACATTCTATAGAAAGTTGTTTTTGGCTTTCTAAAACACAGAGGTATTATTGAATATGTCCACCGAGCTTTCGTATCGTAATCTGGAGGAGAAAGCAAAACTCTACCAGGACCTCTATGACAATGCACCCATCGCCTATTTCTCTGTGGGCGTTGACGGGGTAATACGCAAGGCCAACTGCAAGGCAGCAGAAATCCTGGGTCGGGATTGTGATGATCTCCAGGGAAGCCAGGTCTTTGATCTCTATGTCGATGGACCGGAAGGAAAAGAAAAGGCCCTGGCAGTATTTCAGAAATTTACTAGCGCCCAGGAAACCCTTTCCGAAGAGTTACAAATGCAGCGGGCCGATGGCACGCCGGTTTGGGTGCACCTGACGGTTAAAATCCTGCGGGATGCAAGTGGCACCATCTCAGGAAGTCATTCCATGGTAACCGATATATCAGAGCGAAAGAATACTGAAAGGGCATTGCAAGAGGCTGAAGAAAAATATCAGGATCTCTATGATAATGCCCCGGACATGTTTGTCTCAGTTGCGGCTGAAACCGGAAAAATTATGCAATGCAATCTGACAGCCGCAACAAATCTTGGCTACACCAGGGAAGAGATTATTGGCCGGCATATAAAAGATCTCTACCATCCCGACAGTGAGGAAAATAGACAAAAAACCTTCACGACATTTGTCGAAAAAGGTACGATCCGAGATGCTGAACTGCAGCTAGTACGGAAAAATGGCAGCCGCATAGATGTAAGCCTAAATATCTCTTCGGTACGGGATGAGCAGGGCAAGGTTCTTTATAGCCGATCCATCTGGCGCGACATCACAGATCACAAGAAGATGGAACAAGAACTTGCCAGAAGCGAAAATCGTTTCCGGGAAATATTTACCAATGCTCCATTTGCTATCACCTATCTTGATACGGATTTTCGGGTACTAAAATTAAATCCTTCCATGGAGCAGCTTATTGGCCACAAAGCTGAGGAGGTAAAAGGGAAGCATTGTTATGATGTCTGGGGACAATATGCCAAAGACGATTGTAAAAAAGGACAAGAGAAGAGATGTGGTGTCTGTAAAGTTTCCCTAGCCTTGGAAAAAGACGAGAAACTCACTTATGTGAGACAGCGCGGTAATACATTCATAGAAGTCACAACAAGTCCGGTGAAGGACGGAGATGGTCATATTATTGGCGCCCTTGAATGCGGCAATGATATCACCGAACGGAAACTGGCAGAGAAAGCCCTTCAAGAGAGTGAAACAAAATTCCGCCTACTTGCTGAAACCATAGAAGATGTGTTCTGGATGTCCACGCCAGGCATGGACAAGCTGCTCTATGTCAGTCCTGCCTATGAAAGGATCTGGGGAAGGACACGGGACAGTTTGTACCAGAATCCGCAATCTTTTTTGGATACTGTTCACCCCGACGACCGAGAAAAGGTAGGTGTCGGGCTGTCCAGCCATCGCCAGGGGGATTATGGCCCGATTGAATATCGCATTGTCAGGCCGGATGGCTCTGTGGGCTGGATTTGTGACAAAGGGTTTCCGATCAGGGAAAATGGGGAAATTATTGCCCTAACCGGTATTGCCGCAGATATAACCGCCAGAAAACAGGCAGAGGAAGCCTTGCATAAAAGTGAAGAGAAATACCGGCGCTTCTTCACCACTGTAAGCAACGGTTGGGCCTATCACAGGGTTGTGACAGATGATGAGAACAGACCGGTTGATTATATATTTCTGGAGGTCAATGATACCTATGGGGAGCTGACCGGTCTGGTTAGGGAGGATGTCATAGGTAAACGGGTTACTGAGGTTTTGCCTGGAATTGAGCACGGCCCGGCTCATTGGATAGAGATATTTGGTGAAGTTGCCCTTACCGGCAAAAGTATCAGTTTTGAAAATTATGTTGAATCACTAAAACGATGGTACTCTGTTTCTGCGTCCTGTCCTGAAGAAGGATACTTTACAGTCATTTTTACAGACATCACTGATCGCAAGCAGTTAGAATCTTCGTTTCAGGAATCTAATGAAGCGCTCAATGAAGCACAGAATGTCGCTAAGATAGGCAGTTGGTGGTATGATCCCGTAAGTAAAGTGCCAACTTGGACTGAAGGAATGTTCCATATTTTCGGTTTAAAACCTCAATTAGAGGCTTTGCCGTATGACGACCATCGAAAAATAATTCACCCCGACGATTGGGAGAAGTTCGATGCAGCTGTTACTCGTGCGGTTACTGAGGGGATTGGATATGATCTCGAACTGCGTGTTACCCGGACAAATGGCGAAATTGGCGATATAAATGCAAAATGTATCGCTGAAAAAGACATCAAAGGCATTGTTACACGACTAGTTGGAACCACCCAGGACATCACCGAAAGAAAGACAGCAGAGAAAGAGTTATTACGCTCTATGAAAGAAGTAGAGGAGGCTAACACGGAACTCAAGCAATTCAGTTATGTGATGGCCCATGACCTGAAGGCACCGATCAGGGCCATCAGTAATTACTCATCGTTTTTGCAGGAAGATCTGGCCGAGTCTTTAACTGGTAACCAGAAGCAGTACCTGAGAAAGCTCAAAGAGACTGCTCTTGAAGCCGGCAGCATGGTTGAAGATTTATTGTCCCTTGCGAGAATTGGTAGAGCTGATATTGAAAAGAAGCCTGTTGATTTGAGGGAATTGGTGAAAAAGATCATCAGCTCCATGGACTCAGGGACAGATGTCCAAATCGACCTGACAGATGACGATTGGCCAACCATTGACAGCGATGCGACCCTGTTGCGCCAAATTTTTCAGAACCTCATAGACAATGCGTTGAAATATAATATATCAGCTGTTAAACGTGTAGAATTAGTATGTCTCCCTGCTGCTGATGGGGGTGTTGAATGTTTTGTCCGTGATAACGGCATCGGTATTGGCGCTGAGTACCATGGGCAGATTTTCAGAATGTTTGAGCGACTGCATCCCCCCAAAGAGTACAGTGGCAGCGGTGTTGGTCTTGCTCTGGTCAAGAGGGCCGTTGAAAGACTTGGCGGAATGATCAGGCTTGAATCAACCCCTGGCAAGGGGTCAACTTTCTATCTTTCTCTGCCAAAAAGCATGGCTTAGTAATGAAAACCGTAAAGAGGACACCATGATTGACATATCCACCACCTCACCTCTACGCATCCTGCTGGTTGAAGACTCAGAGCACGACGCCATCGCCTTTACCCGGGCATTAGATAAGGGCAGGATTGCCACGAAAATTACTCGTTTTCTGAGGGCTGAAGAGGCACTGGAGTCCCTTACGCTCTCTCCTGCCCCATATGATCTGGTCGTTGCCGATTATAAACTGCCAGGCATATCAGGCCTGGACTTGTGTAAGCATATCATCTCCCAGAAAATTCCTTTGCCCTGTATTATTGTGACTGGTGCAGGCGCAGAGCACATTGCTGTTGAGGCCCTCAAGGCCGGGGTGTTCGACTACCTGGTTAAAGATTTCCAGCAAAATTATTTGCAACTTCTGCCACTTCTTCTGCCTGAAGTGGTCGACAAATACAGGCAAAAGAAAATCTCCCAGATATTTGAGCGAGAAAGGCTGGCCGTTGCTGCCATATCTGAACTGTTCCTTGCCAATGACCAGAGCTTGGACAGGGTGTATGAAAAACTTCCGCAGATCCTGGCCACAGAATTTGCTTTCCCCATATCCACGGTGATGCTTCTTACTGAAGACAAAAAAGAGATGATTGTCAGAGGCATCACCGGCATTGTAGATCAGAATTTATTAGGCACTCGATTACCCCTTGAGCAGATAGCCTGTGGCAGTACAATCGTCTCGGGTCGACCAACGCTGATAACAGATATTGTCGCCAATCCAGATCTGCACTGTTTCTTGAGTGGGAGTGGCGTTGAGACCTGCCTGTCTGTTCCCATAAGGGGCAAGAAAACGGGAGTGATAGGTGCTGTGACTCTTGGTGACGTTATAAACCGTTTTGATGCTGATATCCACATCCCTGCCCTGCAGGTCATTGCTAACCATCTGGGTCAGGAGATAGGGCGGAAACGGGTTGAAGAGAAGCTGCAAAGCTCCGAGCTCTGGCTTAAGAGCATATATAATTCGCTTGATGAAACAGTGCTTGTTGTTACACCGGATAGAATAGTTACAAACATCAATCAGGCGGGAGAAGTGCTGTTCGGCTATTCTGCAGAAGAAATTTGCTCATCCTCCACAGAGTTGCTTCATGTCGACCACCAGCATTACCTTGAATTCGGCAGGCGGATACAAGACGCCTTTGCTGACAACCGTTTTGCTCATTTCGAGTTTGATGTGAAAAGAAAAAATGGTGAAATATTTTTAGCTGAACATACCGTTTCGTTGCTTAAAGATGAGAAGGACGAGCCATTGGGTATCGTCAGCGTTGTGCGCGATATTACCGAGCGCAAGCAAGCCGAGGCGCAACTCGTAGAAACCAAAGAAGAATGGGAGCATACCTTTGATGCCATGTCAGACATCATCACCATTCAAGATAAGGATATGCACATTGTCCGTGCTAATAAAGCGGCTCATGAGTTTTTTCAAGCAAAGTACGGAGAGCTGGACGGTAAACACTGTTATGAGGTTTTTACCGGTGTATCAGCCCCCTGCCCAGGGTGTCCTCTGGCTAAGACACTCCAGGATGGTAACGAACATTCAACTATCATTACCCATGAGAATCTGGGGAAAATATTCATGGTATCCTCTGCCGTAGTCTCTACTGAGAATGGGGATACTTCCTATATCGTCCATGTTGCCAAGGATGTCACTGAGCAGAAGAAAATGGAGGAGGAACTTTTTCAGGCCCATAAAATGGAGGCCATGGGTACTCTGGCTGGCGGCATTGCCCATGACTTTAATAATATCCTAGCAGCTATTCTTGGGTATTCGGAGTTTGCCCAACAGGAGCTACCGGAGGACAGCAAGGCAAGGCAGGATATTGCGCAAGTCATTAGTTCAAGCCAGCAGGCAGCAGAACTTGTCAAACAGATTCTCACTTTCAGCCGCAAGGCAGATCTGTAACTACACCCTCTCCAGCCCCATTTGATTATCAAAGAGGCAATGAAGATGTTGCGGTCAACGCTGCCGACCACAATTGCCATCGAGGGTCATGTTGATCCGGAATGTGGTTCCATTCTTGCTGATCCGACGAATATTCACCAGATCGTGGTGAATCTCTGCACCAATGCCTATCACGCCATGGAAAATGAAAAGGGCACCTTAACCGTCACCTTATCGCGTACAGAAATACAAAAAGAAAACAGTGTTGAGAGCGATGTCTTGCCAGGCCCCTTTGTTGAGTTGTCCATCAAGGACACAGGTCAGGGCATGGATAAGAAAACGATGGCCCGAATCTTTGAACCCTATTTTACGACCAAAGATATTGGCAAGGGCAGTGGGCTCGGACTGGCAGTTTTACACGGAATTGTCAAGACCCTTCACGGCTTTGTTCGAGTAGAGAGTGAACCTGGTAAAGGTTCCACCTTCCATGTTTACATTCCTGCCTTGGAAGAGGTTGCTGCCACTTCTATAAAGATCGGGCAAAAAAGTATTCCCAAGGGCACAGAGCGGATCCTTGTTGTTGATGACGAAAGTGTCATTGTTAGCCTGAACAAGGCGATTTTAGAACGACTCGGGTACACGGTTACAGCGACCACAAGCAGTGTAGAGGCGCTGGAGAAAGTTCGCACCCAAGGAGACGAGTTTGATCTGGTCATAACCGATCAGACCATGCCCAATCTATCCGGCGTAGAGATGGCACAGGAAATCCTAAAGATTAAGCCCAACATGCCTATCATCTTGTGCTCAGGTTACAGCTCGGTCATTACAGAAGAAGGTGCTTTGGCTTTGGGCATCAAAAAATATGCCATAAAACCTGTAGATCGAACAACACTTGCTCAAATTGTCAGAGAAGTGCTGAGTCCCAAAAAGCTGCTGGCCACATCACGGAATGCCTGAGTGCTGTGGCTTGCTGTTCAGTAATACATGGGATTGATTTTACTGCTTCAACTGGACACCATTAAAAGGAAAGTGGTACCTCTCTTAATCCATAGGAACCAGGGCGAACCCCTCGTTTTGATATGCAATCATGGAGATGTATCCATTTTGGGTGACTTCCAGTTCCCTACGAACATCTTCAGGAGCTATTCCATGAAGGTTTGCAGCAATAAGGCATTGCTCCATATGGACACCCTGATTTGCAAAGGTTTCAAGCCATGTGTGAACTTCAGCTTTTGCTGTTTGTTCCTCATCTTCAATATACAAGACACCATTGGTAATAAATTTGCTGGCTTTTCCGCGGAAGGCGATAACGGCATCGGGTTTAACTCCTGCAGCTTTAAGTTGGGAAAGAGTTTTATCGATGAGCGAAAGACGAAGCAGGAGTTTTGCAGGGATACCAACATTGACATCAAAATAGATTTTTGCAGTTGTAGTACCTGTTAGTGACTGACTTTGTTTGTATTCTTTCCCATGGGCAGCACCAAAAGACAAAAAGAGAAGACAGGGCAGTAATACTAAAATAGGTGTACGTGTAAACATGATATACCTCCTGGATGAGCGAATAATTCAGGTCTCTTATTATGAAAGTAATTGAGAGCTCTGGGAGTATGACTCTTTAGAGTAAAAGCCGATATTTGTTTAACAACCGAGTTGAATTGTTTTTACAAAATGAGAGTTGTCGGCACATTCATTAATGAGAACACTGTAAACACTAGTGCCACGATGTGCTAGTGTGCTTGGGTGGTTTGTGAGACTTTATGTGAAGGGCTAATGACTGGGACCCTGACACTTGAGTCCATCACTGCATTTTCTCCTGTTCCAGCCAACCTGGCAGTGGAGCCCCGCTTATTTCCATACTGTTCGCTTTTGAATCTCGCAATAAAGTATTCTACTGAAGTTTCCTGTAAAATTATGTAGCACAAGTTCTACTTTTCTTAAGCTAC
>CAZIDU010000036.1:0-33987 GCA_964538055.1 uncultured Desulfocapsa sp.
TGAGTGTTGGTTGTTGTTTGTGTATTTGTAGTCATGGTGTCCTCCGTATTGGATTGATTTTATAATCATTGTTTGTTTTCTTACTTTCAATATAGCAGGATTGGTGCCAGTTTTGTTTTTCTCACACAGACGGAACCAACAAACATCATATCACTCTGATATTTTTAACTTTAAAACAAAACATACGCCAGCACACCACAACAACACTTGTGGTGTGTGAAGGTGTGGCGAGAATCAATTCTGTCGCATTGAACGAATAAAGTGTGGTTTTTATTCCACGTAAGTGTTGCAGGCTTTGCGGATAGGTGTGGCAAGGAGCTAACTGGTGAAGAATAGGAACCTCATCGGGTAAAAACCGGTAAGATTGATTTCTTTGCATAGAACGTACTGTTCGTCGCAGTTTCAGCATATTCATGATAGTGTTGATCCAGATTGCTGACACCCTCGGTAAAAGCACAGAAAGAAGTTTCACCAGAAACGATGGAAAACGTGAGAAATTGAACCATGAAATTATCCCTGATAGCCACACCTCATACCCATCCGACCTGCCCGCCCCTGGGCGTTGCTGTTCTCTCTTCTTATATACAAAAAGAACTTCCCGGAACGACTGTCTCAGTATTTGACCTGAGCCTGGAGTATTATCTAAAGAGTTTTGAGATCATCAAAGATGGTAGTTTTGGTATTCGCCTCTATAAGTGGGATGAGAAGACAACCGCGCACAACCTCGAGCAGGCAGTCTCTTTTTTGAAGAACTGGCAACCCAATCAAGCAGGTTTACAGGAATACCATCAATGGGCGACGATCTTTTTAAGTTTTGAAAATGTTTTTAACGCCTTTATGGCGGAAATGGCTGAAAAAGCCCTGACAGATCAGACCATCCCGGGAAGAATAGAGCTTTTTTTTGAAGAGTTGATTCAACCGGTGCTGGCGGCTAAGCCGGATCTGATAGGATTTTCAATTTTGTACCAGCAGCAGCTGGTTTTTGCCGCCCTCCTTGCAAAACTGATCAAAAAACAAAGCCAGGCAAAAATTGTGGTCGGTGGTGCAAAACTCAGCGTAATGGTCAATCCGGAAAATCTGCTGATCATCCCCCTTACCAGAAAAAAAGAAGCTATCCCCGAAATATTCGGCAAAGATTTTTTTGACTACCTGATACCCGGAGAAGGGGAACTGGGTCTCTACCATCTCTGTCAGTCAAAAAGCGACACGGATTTGGCCGATGTCCCCAATCTTGTCTACTTCGAGAATGATGAACTGCGCATTAACCCGCCAGGCATGGTAGAAATGGAATCATTACCCTATCCGGATTTTTCTCAGTTCAAACTGGATCAATACCTGACTCCGGAACCGGTCCTGCCCCTTATGACCTCACGGGGATGCCCTTGGGGAAAATGTTCTTTTTGTACCCACCATCACAGCTATCTTCACTATCGCACCCGCAGTATAGAAACGTGTGTGGAGGAAATCAAATTCCTGCAAAAGGAATATGACTGCAGCCTCTTCTATTTTTACGATGAGATGATCCCTCCCAGGCGCTTCCAAAGCCTGGCAACCAGGATCATTGAGGAAGAGCTGACTATTCATTATGGCGCCTACGCCAAGCCGGTTAAGAGTTTCACATCCGATCTCTGTGAACTTTTGCAACGTTCAGGCTGTCAGGTTCTCCAATGGGGAGTGGAGGCAGGCAGCCAGAGAGTTCTTGATTTGATGAGCAAGGGGACCGATATCCATGCAGTTGAAAAAGTTCTCATAAATGCTGCTGATGCCGGTATGTATAACCTGGTCTTTGTCCTCTTTGGGTTCCCCTCGGAAACAGTGGAGGAATTCCAACAAACCCTGAATTTGCTTGAACGTAACAGGGAATATATTCATGCACTCAGTTCGGGGACATTTGTTATGACCGAGGGATCACGAATCCACAGGGAACCGGAAACTTTTTCCATCAATAGCATTGCTAAGCGACCAAATGCCTCAAATCTCTATCCTATACTGGATTATACTGTCAATCAGGGAATGACAGAAGAAGAAGTCCGAAAGCAATACACCGCACAACATTCCTTCCTGGATACAATCCCCCTTTCACCTCGCCTTGGAACCTACCGTGAGCACCTGCTCATCTATGGAGCAAGGCGTGACTCAGAAGAAGGCATTATTTGATACTCATTTCAATACCCCATCTTTTTTGCCTGGAATGTGAAAAATCGTTGCCCTTAGAACAACTATAGGATATAGACAACCCTTCTTGAAGCCACAGGGAATCCCTGTGGCTTTTTGTTTTTAAGTAATTGTCTTCTCTTAAGCTGGTTCATCAAGAAATGAGATGCGTTTATCACTACAAACGCTAGCAACTCAGCCCTCTCCTATAAATAGAGGGTCATCTTTCAAGACGTAAATTCTTAAAGTTTCTTTCGGCACATGCCACTATGGATTTATTGATCCAAGGACGCCGGGAAACCACCTTGTAAAAAGATGGTAGCCGAGATTATAGCAGATCAACGCTGTCAGCTTTTCAATACCATTTTTCTACGTATACACCTTCAGAGTGTTCAGCTGACTCGATCCGGCCTATGGCCCATTGCGATTAGCAAGAGCACATAAAGTGTCTTTAACAAATGAAACGATTCAAATTAATAGAGAGAAAATCAGGCTCAATCAAAGATGATGTTCTTTCAGGCCTGACTGTTGCCCTTGCCCTTGTTCCTGAAGCGGTTGCCTTTGCCTTTATTGCTGGTATTTCACCACTAGTTGGACTGTACGGCGCGTTTATGATGGGATTGGTTACTTCAATAATTGGAGGTCGGCCAGGAATGATCTCCGGTGCCACGGGTGCGACTGCTATCGTTATGGTTTCCCTTGTGAAAATAGGCACTGAGATGGGTGGCGAAGGGGCAGGACTGCAGTATCTCTTTGCTACTCTTTTGCTGGCCGGGTTGATTCAAATACTAGCCGGAGTCTTTCGCTTTGGGAAATTTGTAAGGCTCATACCGCATCCGGTCATGATGGGCTTTGTAAATGGTTTGGCAATAGTGATTTTCACAGCTCAACTGGGGATGTTTAAAGAAGATGGCTTATGGATGCAAGGATCACAATTGTATACAATGCTTGGCCTGGTCGCCTTAACAATGGTTATCCTCTTCGTCTTTCCTAAAGTTACGAAAAAAGTACCGGCCGCTCTTGTTGCCATTGTATCAGTTTCCTTGCTCGTGATATTTACGGGAATTGATACCGCAACAGTTCTTTCATTTGTCCAGGCCAATGGCGGAAGTGGCATTCAAGGTGGACTCCCAGTGTTTAATGTCCCTGTTATTCCGTTGAATTTTGAAACCCTGGCCTTTATCGCACCCTATGCAGCCATTATTGCAGCAATCGGTTTAATCGAATCGCTGATGACCTTAAATCTTATTGATGGATTGACAAATACCCACGGGAATGCCAACAAAGAAAGTATCGCCCAGGGAACAGCGAATATCGTTAATGGCTTTATGGGCGGTATGGGTGGCTGTGCAATGATCGGTCAAAGTATCATTAATATCAAATCAGGTGGGCGGGGTCGACTGTCTGGAATTGTTGCGGCCTTATCCCTGCTTATATTCATTTTGTTTGGATCAACATACATTGAGATGATCCCCATTGCAGCACTTGTCGGGCTCATGTTCATGGTGGTTGTTGGTACATTCGCCTGGAGTACCTTCAGTGTTATTGATCAAATCCCCCTGGCAGATGCCTTGGTGATTCTCCTGGTGACTATTTTAACCGTTATGTTCGATTTGGCGTTAGCCGTTATTGCCGGGGTCATTGTTTCGGCGCTTGTCTTTGCCTGGGAAAATGCCCTGCGTATCCGGGCCAGAAAACATATTGATGCCAAAGGAGTGAAACATTACGAGATATTTGGGCCTCTCTTCTTTGGTTCTGTACAACTCTTCACCAGTAAGTTCGATGTAGAGAATGACCCTGACCAGGTAATTATCGATTTCAAAGAGTCACGGGTTGCCGATCACTCCGGCATTGAGGCAATCAATCAACTGGCCAAAAAATATGACCAAGCAGGAAAGAACATTTCTCTGTACCACCTCAGCCCGGATTGTCGAAAATTAATCGACAAGGCTGATAAACTCATCCGTGTCGATATTGTCGAAGATCCTGAATACACAGTGGTTGTGCAGGGGTTTGAGGACTACAGTGTCCCTCAGGGATAAATAATTCCCTCCTCCTTGAGAATCCTCAAGGAGGAGAAAAACAGGGATGAGGAAGTTAAGCCACAGCAGCCTTGGCCGCGGCAAGGGCGGCATCATAGTCGGGCTCTTCACTAATTTCCTTCACATACTGGACGTAGGTAACAAGCCCCTCCTTGTCAACAACCAGAACAACACGGGTAAGAAGACGTAACTCTTTCACCAGAGCTCCATACGCTTCACCCATGGATGCGTCCCTGTGATCGGACAGGGTCTGTACTGCATCAACCCCTGCCGCACCGCACCAGCGTCCCTGCGCAAACGGAAGATCCATACTCACGGCAAGGATGGCAACGTCACTCCCCAGAGCAGCCGCTTCACTGTTGAAACGTCTTGTTTCAGTATCGCAAACCGGTGTATCAAGAGATGGAAGCAGTGTCAGGACAAGAACCTTGCCTGCAAAATCGGACATGGCCGCGGGCGACAGATCATTTTTCAACAGGGTAAAACCAGGTGCCTTATCTCCAACTTTCACCTCATCGCCTACAAGGGTCAGGGGATTTCCTAAAAATGTGGCTGCTCCATTACGTTCAGTCATGATGTCTCCTTTAATTTTAGATTACAATCGTATCCCCGGACAACTCTCTCAATCCGGGGCAATATATCAGCCTCACCATTAGTAATAATAATCGTTAGCGAACAAGTCAAATAAAAAAACTTCAGAAAAAGGAAACAGTTGCATTCAGCGAACAATGCTACGATGGAGAACACAGTGTAGTACTCATTTGTTATGTTTTTAGTTCCGCTATTTTTTCTGTTCCCAAAAGACCTGTCAATTGAAGGAGTTCTCGTGCCTTCCTGATTAAAATGAAAATAGGACTTGTCGATTTTCATCCCAAAAAGATTTTTTTTTTAGTATAAGTGAATAATAAGTCAGTCCCCATTCGACTTCACGGATGTCTTTTTTTCATATCACCCCAGATAACCTTAGGGGGATACTCAGAAAAAATCATTTCAAACATCCCCAAATAACCAATACCGGTAACTATTCACCATGCTATTGAACGAAACAATATTTATCCGGAATCGGGGGACACGATCCAAATTCAAAAGACAAAGACGAATTGGATCATGTCCCCAGTTTCCTACCAGCGTATTCGTTATGCAATTCCGACTCAAACTCAATTTCGGTGAATAGTTACCAATACCGTATCATGTAACTATTTATTCACAATAACAACATAAACAACCTTTGGAGCCCCCTACCATGCCCCAACCGCCACATAACGCCAATATGAATTGGACCATTCTCTTTCTCTGCTGGCTTCTTGTCAGTCTCTCCACCGCAGGAAGTATATTTTTTAGCTCTGTTATGGAGTTTGCCCCCTGTGTTTTGTGCTGGTATCAGAGGATTTGCCTATTTCCTCTAGTCCTGATTTTAGGAGCAGGACTGGTATCTTTTGATAATAGTGTTGTCAAATATTCTCTTCCTCTGGCCATAGCTGGATGGCTGCTCGCCCTCTATCACAGTTTACTCTATTCCGGTATCATCCCCGAAAGCATACAACCTTGCAGCCAGGGTGTTTCCTGTACAGAGGAATACATTGATCTCTTTGGTTTTATCACTATACCAATGCTCTCTTTACTTTCATTTTCAGCAATAATTGCATTATTACTAATCTTACAAAGGAGAATGCCTAGATGAAAAATGCACTATTGGCCATTGCAAGCCTTGCCCTGATCTTTGGATTTATGTTCGTCAGTACCTGGTACAAAGACAGACAGGCAGAAAAATCAAGTTTTATGGCCAAAGAAAATATTACAACTTTCGTACGTGAGCATTCCCAGACACTTGGCAGTGACGATGCGAAAGTGTATATTGTCGAATTTATGGATCCTGCCTGTGAAACCTGTGCAGCCTTTGCTCCTTTTGTAAAGCAGATGATGGCCGATAATCCTGGAAAAATTAAACTTGTCCTTCGTTATGCACCATTTCATGACGGGGCCGATTATTTTGTTACGATTCTGGAAGCTGCAAAAAAACAAGGCAAGTACTGGGAAACACTCGATGCCATGTTTAAGTCACAACCATACTGGGCCAGCCACAGTAACCCGCAGCCTGAACGAGTGTGGGAGTTTCTACCCCAGGTGGGGCTCGACATGGAACAGCTTAAAAAAGATATGAATGATCCGGCAATCCCAGCACTTATTGCCCAGGATGTTGCCGATGCCAAGACCCTGGACGTGCGAAAGACCCCTGGGTACTTTGTTAATGGCAGACCTTTACAGGAATTTGGGTATCAGCAGCTCCAGGAACTGGTTAACTCTGAACTCCGGGCAGCTTATCAGAAATAGAAGTTAGACTTACGGACTATTATGAAGAAATTATCATCCTTTGCACTGTTACTCTCCTGTTTCCTTTTGCTCCTTGCGGGCTGTGGCCCTCCACCCGATGTAGCTGTAGTTGGTAAACCTGCTCCGGATTTCACACTTGTCGACAGACAGGGAAAAACCTGGACACTCTCAGAGTTAAAAGGCCAAGTGGTCTTTGTTAATTTCTGGGCTACCTGGTGTGCGCCATGCCGTGAGGAGATGCCTGCAATGCAGGAACTTCATGAAAAGCTGCCAAAGGATAAATTTAAAATGCTGGCCATACTCAACAAAGATGAGCCGGCTCTGGCAGACAGTTTTGCGGCAAAGCTTGGGCTAACCATGCCAATCCTCAATGACCAGGCCAATACGGTGGGTATAAAATATGGCCTCACCGGGGTACCCGAGACCTTTATCATCAACAAAAAAGGTATTGTTGTGAGAAAATTCCTTGGTCCTGCTCAATGGAATGCTCCTCGCTATATTCAAATGATAGAACAATTTATGGAGCAGTGATGAAGAAGAAAAAAAACCAGGCAGCAAAAATCCGTAGAGCACCATTTGTGGCAATATTTATTTTTCTTGTCCTTGGAGCAGTGGGTATCAGCCTGGGTGAGCCGTCACGAGTCTTTGAACAGGCCACCCGAATCTGTCTCTCATGTATAGGAATAGGCTAATGGAATTCGTACGCAAATGGGTCCAGGCCCTGTTTTTTCTTATCACAAACGGCTACTGGAACTTCCCCGTCACTAAAGGAATATACCAGGGGCCGCTGAAGGTAATCTGTTCACCGGGACTAAACTGCTATTCCTGCCCTGCTGCCACAAGCTATTGCCCACTTGGTGCTCTGCAGCAACTTTTGGGCGGGATTCGCCTGGCTCTTGAAAATGGTCAGGTCTATGTCGGATTTTATGTTATTGGTGCCATGGGTGCAATTGGGAGCTTTGTTGGCCGAATGATCTGTGGCTGGGCCTGTCCGTTCGGCCTTTTTCAGGAACTACTCCACAAAATTCCTTCCCCTAAGTTTGGCATCTGGCGACCATTACGCTTTATAAAATATGGACTCTTACTTTTTATGGTTGTGCTCCTCCCTCTCTTTGCAGTTGATGCCTTTGGATTTGGTCAGACGTGGTTTTGCAAATATGTCTGTCCGGCAGGCACCTTAGAGGCGGGACTCCCAATGCTCATTCTCCAACCGGACCTTCGGGCAAGCCTGGGCTTTCTTTTCCTGAACAAGCTAGTTATCCTTATCTTTTTTATTTCCTGGTCAGTTGTGGCCAGTAGACCTTTTTGTCGAACAGCCTGTCCCCTTGGAGCCTTTTATGCGCTGTTCAGTAATATAAAACTGGTCAAACTGCGTCTCGATACTGAAAGATGTACCCAATGCGAGGCCTGCCATGCTGTTTGTCCCATGGGAGTACATTTTAATGAATCGCCAGACGATATGGAATGTATTTCCTGCCTTGCCTGTAGTAAGGCTTGCAAATTTAATGCAATTTCCCTTGAAGTTGGAGGCATACCCATCAGTAATCAGGCCCCCTATCGACCACAAAAAGTTCACCTGGAACAATAATGGAGAATAACAAAACTCCTTCCCCTGTAGTTGAAGATGGCCAGGATATGCAAGACGGTATCCAGGAGAAAGGTAAACATGGCTGAAAAGCTGCAACGTTTTCTTCTATTCCTGCAAAGGGAAAATGTAATAAATCTACTGGTCGTCATTCTGGTCATTGTTCTCAGCAGCGGAGCTTTGATCTCATTTTTTGAACCGGATCTTTCCTTTGCAAGTGGTATCTGGTGGAGCATTGTCACTCTCACCACCGTTGGCTACGGCGATATCTCGCCAAGCACCATGGAAGGAAGAATCCTGGCTGTACTCATTATGTTTTTCGGCATCGGCCTGCTCGGCACTTTAAGCGCCACTCTTGCCACTCTATTAATACGTAAACGAATGAAGGAGGACAGGGGAATGTGCGCATCTACGGTCGACAATCATATTATTATCTGCGAGTGGAACCATCGAACTCGAGCCATAATCAAAGAACTGCGAGCCGATCCCCAAACGAAAAGCACACCTCTTGTCCTGATTGCAGATATTGAAGAAAAACCAATTGATGACAGCAACCTGTTTTTTATCAGAGGAACGGTAAACGAGGAAACTCTGGAAAAAGCCAATCTGCAAAAGGCTCGCACCGTGGTGGTACTCGGTGATGATTCGGTAGAAATAACGGCCCGAGATGCCAAGGTTGTTCTCTCCACTCTCACCATAGAAAGCATGAACCCCGATGTTTATAGCGTGGTAGAGCTGGTTGACAAGGCCAATGAACAACATTGTCTCCGGGCCAATGCCGATGAAATCATTGTTGGCAGTGAACTAAGCAGCAACCTGATAGCGAGTGCCGCCAGTGATCATGGCATCAGTAAAGTGATCTCCGAACTTCTCAGCAGCCGTTACGGCAACGAGTTTTACTCCATGCCACTCCCGGAGAATATGATCGGATGGAAATTTATCGACGTTTTCATGACCATGAAAACACAATCCAAGGCCACAGTCTTAGGCGTGCAGGAGGGTAACACCGGGGAGTTTATCTCAAATCCTGATGGCGATTTTCATGTTTCCAGGGAGGACAATCTACTGGTGATTTCTAAAGATAGAGACACTCTGTAAAGACTTTTTCAGAAGTAATGGGGATTTTTTTTCACAAAACCATTCAGCATTAGATCGACTTGTGATAAAATAAAAGAAACTTCAACCAAGAGGTGCTCAATGACACACGAAAAAACACATTGTCAAATCTGTGAAAAAGAAGTTGATTCCTCCTCTCTCAACACCTGCCATGGCTGTGGCAAAAAATACTGTCCCGAATGCAAGAGTACATCCACTGATCAGAACTATTGCATGGAGTGTGTAGGGATGAGCGGGGTAGTGACCCACAAATAGCCTTTTTGTGACTTCCCCCTAAAACGAACACAAAAGAAAAACTGTCCGGAGTGTGTGTCCAGCTGATTTGTCGAAAGACAGCTGCGCCACACTTCCCCTATCTCAGAGATGAATTCTCAGCTACCGGTTCCATATCCAACGAAATTGAATCCAGCTCAGCGTCATCATTTGTGCTGGCCAGTTCATCAACGCGTAAAACACCTTCAAGAGTCAAATAATCAATTCTTTCATAAAGAAGAATATCTTCACTCTTGGAAATTTTTTTGACAAAAAAGGAAAATGAACCTGTTTGCCACGACAGGATCTCAAAAAACACAGCCTTGACCTGCTTTTTATAGACCTCCACCAGATCTTCCTGACGCAGATATTTTTCTTCAACCAGTATTTTTCCAATCCTGGAACTGGATGTTCGACACAAAGAGAGGGCGTTCAATAACTGTTCATTGGTTATGTAGTTCTCCTCTATCAGACGTTGGCCAATTTTCATTTGATTGTTTTCAAGATGACCATATATCAGAATTCCATTTTGAACAAAAAGAACCGCTGAATTAGTTGGGGTTTCGAGTTGCAATTCACCATATAATCCGGCATGACCTATAAGTTGCATGAGATTCTCAATTGTCACAACAGAAAGATCACCCTGAAAGGCAATAGCGTTTTTTTGCTTATATTTTATTCCCATGTATATAATCTAGAAGAGAAAACTTGATTCGTTTTTTAAGGTGAACATCTGGCTCCTGTGAAAGGAGTATCCATGTAAAGCAACTTATCACTCTGATATTCAGTGTGCCCTTTCATATAAAACATATCTCACGAAAAGTTCAAATAGGCATATCACCTATTTCCCTGAATTCCTTGAAAGAAATAACTCCTCAACAAAAGTCAAAAACATGACGAAGAGTATTAAGAGGGATCACAGAGTTCTACTGTGAATCAACAAATTCGTGATTACAGCAAATTAGTCATGTGGCTCGGAAATTGCTATGATGAGTGGCGGAGGAACATTATGTTCGAATATCAGATACAAAAAGGCGACACCATAACACGAGTTACCCGGCAACTCGACACGAACTGGGAAACTCTGCGCAGAAACAATCCAGATGCGGTGGGTCGTTCAGCAAAAAACGGCAACTGGTTTCTCAAAGAGGGAGCCACCATACACACGGAAAACTCTTTTGCACAATCATTACAAGATGCTGCGCAGCAGCAAAAACCGGCAATCGCAGCTGCTCCGCCCATATCTATCCCCAGAAACAACAGTAAAATTGTGTTTCCAGCCCCGCAACTTCCCCCCGATACTCTTCTGCAAGAGTCGAACAAACCTGGACAAATAGTTGAACATACTATTCAGGCAGGCGATACCCTCTGGGCACTTGCCGTAAAAATATACCATGTTCACATCAAGGATATCATGGCCGAGAATAGCATAAGTGACCCAAAAACACTGCAGATAGGGCAAACAATCAAGATTCGCCTGCCTCAAAACAGTGGAGAGGAACCCGTCGTTGCCAGTTGGTACGGAAAATTTTTCCATGGGAAACCAATGGCCAATGGAGACATCTACGACATGAACGCCGCAACGATTGCCCATAAGGAAATACCCCTTGGGACCAAGGTAGAGCTCAAAAACACTGAAACCGGGGAAATGGTCCAGGCGGTGGTTACAGACCGCGGCCCTTACATAGACGGGAGGGATGTTGATCTTTCCTATGGCCTGGCGAAGAGGCTCTCACTTGTAGAACAGGGCGTTGGCAGTCTGATAATGCGAGTCCTGTAATCACAGGATATGATATGTCAGGAGTCGCCGTATTCCTGCTCATCAATATATTGCACACCTTCCATAATCAGCCCCATGAAACCACCAAAAGGTTGTTGATTTTCCAACTCTGCAGGAAGTCCCTTGGTGTAGGAAAAATGACCATCTTTCTTTGCCAATAGTGCAAAAAGAGCTTCTTTGTCCTTAAGATTACGATACCTAATCTGGATGAGTTCCCCTTCGTTAAAAAGGACTGTGGCCTTAGCATCGTCAAAAAGTAATTCTATACGACCTGTCTTCTGACTGGTATTCATCAGCTGTAAAAGCTCCACGATACTTATTTCATCAAGCTCTCCCGCCATCCCCGAAGTAATATTACCGGAACGTAAGGCCATGGACTGGGCACGATCCACAAGCATTTTCAGAAGGAACAACTGTAATACGGGATATTTTTTCAAAACATGTTTGAAATTCTTGATGCTTAACAGCGCTGCTTCTGTTTCATGCAGGGAATGAATGGAGCAGGAGACCGGCTCACCGGACAAGAGACTCATCTCACCAAAAATTTCTCCCTTTCCCATTTCCGCAAGTCGCAGACCGTCATCTCCGATCACCCCAACCTTCCCGGAAAGTAAGATAAAAAGATGGGCACCTGGATCCCCTTTCTTCAGTACGACTTTATCCTTATCGTATTGCTTTAACTCAAGAAGTTCGGCAAGATCGTACAGAGCCCCATCATCCAGGGATTCAAAAAGTTGGAAATCACGAAGCTTACTATAGAATTTATCGAGATGTTTTTTCCGCCTCAGCTCTTCTGCCTCGGAAAGAAGCTTCATCTGCAAAGTGGAAAAGCCTTTTTTCTTTTTGTATTCAAACTGGATCAATCCCTGACACCCGCCACAACTAAATATGGACCTTTTCGGACCCAGCTGGGAAAATTGTTGAAAACTCTCTTTCTTCGCTGTTATCTCGATAAGTTTTTCAACAAGAATCATGCAGACCGATTTTGCCTCGGGCAAAACGGCACAGAGAGCCTCCACCTTCAGTTCTTCACCGATATTATAAATCGGGCAGGATCGCTCTTCAGTGACAACGAAAATGGCATCTCGGAATTTTTTTTGCTGCTGCACAGGGCCTCCGAACTATTAATTATTCAACTTTCTGAGAGTGTGTTAATAAATTGATTTATTAGGTACTGCTTAATGTCTTTAAAATATACCAGGCTGAAGACTTTTAGACCAAAGACTGAAGGTAAAGAACAAACATTATCAATCCTTCAGCCTTCAACCTAACTGCTTGTCACGAAGACACCGCAATCTCAGTATTTCATATCAACCCGGAAGCTTGAGTTAGTTATAAAATATTTATTCCTTTTTATTCAACCTGGAACACTTTGTATCTTCAGTGTATTCCTTCCACATGGGATCTTCATACTGATCATGACAACCTACGCACAATCCTACCCTGAGAATATCACGCAACTCTTCCTTATTAAAGGGACGCAGGTCGGCTCTTGATCCATGCTGCAGAGCCTTTCCATCAATATCCACAAAGGCGTCAAAGGGGACTGTTTTTCCTTTCAGGGTATCCACTCCCTGATCAAGACCAGCAAATGACCATACTCCATTATCATCAACGGAAACAGTCCCTTCACCCAGGCCCACAGTCTTCGTTGATTGATGACAATCGACACAACTTCTGCCCTTAGCCTGGGTGGTATGTGGATTGATGGCCGCCATGGTAAAACGATTAAATCCACCCTCAACGTTGCCATCCTTATCAATGAGAGTCACAATGTCCTGGCAACCCGGGGTGACAATAACCACCTCATCTTTCCACACTGCAAGCATTGGCTTTTCGTAACGAATATAGGAGCGCCCCTCTTCCCACATTCCCGGAGTCTCTTCAAGAGTTAGTTTATCCAGATGTTTCTGGGTTTCATCACGCTTGGCGTGGCAGCCATAACACTGAGGTACCCAGGTTGAATGGCAGGCTTCACAGGTTACCCGTTTATGGCCGCTAAAATCACAGACACCTTTTTTAGGCCCGACCAATGGATAGACTTTGTCATTAACCCGCCCGGTCATCTGATATTTCCCGTCTTTTTTAGAAATATTGCTCACCGGGTCACCCTTGCGGGTAATTCCGGGTTTTTCCGAATGGCACATCTCGCAGGAAATCTCGAGCTGCTCCTCATAATGGGCATAGCTTGTACCATCACCCATTATCTCATTTTGAGTATGACAATCTATGCAGGCCATCTCCTTCTGATGATGAATATCGTCTGCAATCTCCAGATAAAAGCGCTGTCCTGGAAGCTGTTTAGATGTCATTCCACCATGTTCATAGGGCGTGCCATAGCCCTCCGATTCAAAAATGCCGGTGTAGGAAATTCCGATACGTCCGGATCGGTTATGGCAGCGTATACAATTTTCTTCAGCCACTTTTTTTATGATAAGTGGATGAGCCTTCTTTTTCTCAGTTTTTGTTGCATCACCAAAACCCGCCACTCCCTGCAACTCCTCTCCTTCGGGCAATTGATAATGGCAGGCAGAACAGCCACCGCCCTTTTCATTGAAAAAATCGGGAGCGCCCGGAAGATCATTTTTCTGTTTCCAGAGATGACAGGTGGCACAAAGTTTCCTGAAATAGTCGAGTGCCAGGGATGTTTCGCCACTGTTTATCAGCTGCTCAACGGTGAGATCCGTATCCTGAGAATCGCTTTCCCCCCAGTAAAAAAGCAGTGTCCCGATGATACCTCGATTGGTGGCCATAAGTGAATTCATCACCCTTTTAACATCCGTGGGATGACAACCCTCAACCCCGCATGTCTTCTCCACTACCCGTAAATCACCGGGGTTAATGACCATCCCCTTATGGGCCAGCTCTTTATCGATAGCCAAGCCATCTCCAAGATGGCATGAGGCACAGCCAATCACCCGTGGATCATGGGCAGGATCGAGCTTTTCTTCTTTATGACAGGAGAGACACATATCAATACGGCCACTGGTGGTAATATGCACCTGATCCGGCCTCTCCGTCAACAGCTCACGACCGATGAGCACCCCCACAACGATAAGGAGAAGCAGTAAAAACAGCTGTTTCCTGAACGACCAGCCATTACTGTTTATTTTTTCCTTTTTACTCATCCATCAACCTTGAAAGTTCTGCGCATTGGGAAACCTGCGCCCATAGCCAAAGGCCTTACTGGTGACCCTTAGGCCCATGGGTGCCTGTTTCCGTTTATACTCATTAATCCGCACCCGACGCAGAACATCGACGACCAGCTCTTTGTCAAAGCCATACCCGGCAATCTCCTCCACGCCAAGATGTTCCTCAAGATGCAATTCCAAAATCCGATCGAGGATTGCATAATCGGGAAGATCATCCTGGTCACACTGATCAGGTTTCAACTCTGCAGTGGGCGCCTTCGTTATGGTACGAAGGGGAATAAGCTCTTTGTCTCTATTAATATAGCGGGATAACTCGTACACCAGCTGCTTGGGAACGTCTGAAATTACCGCCAGCCCGCCATTCATATCTCCATATAAGGTACAGTAACCGACGGCCATCTCACTTTTATTCCCTGTAGAAAGCAGCAGATGGCCAAATTTGTTGGACAGGGCCATAAGTAAATTGCCGCGAATACGGGCCTGGAGGTTTTGCTCAGTAAGATCAGAAGAAGGAACCGGGGAATCACCAAACAGAGGCCCCAGACTCTTCTTAAAAGCGCTGAAAAGATCACTGATGGGAATCACCTCAAATCTGCAGCCTAGATTCTCCGCAAGCCCCCTGGCATCCTCCATGGAGTCATCTGAGCTGTAGGGCGACGGCAGGGCAACTCCTAAAACATTTTCGACACCAAGTGCCTTAACGGCAATGGCTGCAGTGAGCGCCGAATCAATACCACCTGAAAGCCCAAGCACCACGGAACGAAACCCACATTTTCTGACATAATCACGAACCCCCATAACAAGAGCATCACATACTGCAGCCAGACTATCTTCTTCAGATGGTTCATGTAAAGCCCCACTCCAGTCATCACTCTCAACAATAAGCATATCCTCCATAAAGCCACGGGCTTTTGCCTTGATGGTTCCGCACTCATCCATCAACATACTACGCCCGTCAAAGAGCAGTGAATCCTGTCCACCCACTTGGTTCACGTAGAGCAGTGGAACCCTGTGCCGAGTACAGATCGTTTTAAAAAGACGATGACGAACGGATTCCTTATCACGCTGAAAAGGAGATGCTGAAATATTGATAAGACAATCTATTCTGTTGCCATGGGCGAAAAATGTTTCCACGGGATCAGTTTCATATTCGCCAATTTCAGAGTGCCAGATATCTTCACAAATGGTAACGCCAAAACGCAGGCCTCCACACTCGATCACGGTAGAAGTTGATCCCGGTTTAAACCAGCGTTTTTCATCAAAAACATCATAGGTGGGCAACAGCTGTTTCTGTATCCGTTGTACAATGGAACCTTTCCGAATAAAAAAGCCACTATTGTATAACTTTTTTCCGCTGCCCTGCCCGGCCCTCCTTTCAATGCAGCCAAGAAGGACATCGATCTCAGGCAATTCGGAGCAGAGCTGTAGGAGAGTCTTATTATGAGCTGCAAGATATGCCGGTCGTTCCAGCAAATCGTAGGGGGGATATCCGGACAGAGCCAGTTCCGGAAAAATAATCAGCCCACATCCCTTGTCCCGTGCTTCACGGCAGGCATCAAGAATTTTCCGGCGATTATGGGAAAAATCACCAATCACCGGATTTATTTGTACCAAGGCTATTTTCATATATTCTTCAAAACAAAAAAAGTTACTGGAAACTCACTTATTACAGGCTCTTTTACCACATTCCTCCTTGATGGCCAAGTATTGACACAATGCCAATTAGCGATGGAACCGTAAAAACTCTTCATCTTCTTCGTTGCTACAAAATGAAAATCATTACGACATACCTTAGTATGCCGAAATAATTTAAATTTTGTGCTCCTCGAATATGAGTTTTTTTCACGAATCCATCGAAAAGCCACAATATAATATTCTTCATAGTGATAGTAACCCGAAAAGTATGCGTTCCCGTGAATTACCTGAAATCACTCAACAGTCACCTAACAATCAATGTAGTTACACATATCATATCAATAAGTTAAAGCTAAATTTCATTTCATTTTCTACGGAGGTTTGCTAAGATGATACATCTTAGGGAGTTTCACCATAAAGCGAAAATGACAGTTCACTCCATTATACAGGTTGTCAGCGCCAATGACTCAACATGATAAGGCCGGTTCTTCCGAAGCCAAACAGCACCTGCAACAAAATATCCTCCATGCTCTTAGCAGTGCCCCCGGCGACTCAACTGAACAGTGCCGTTGCCTGCTGCCCTTCTTCGATGGCACCCAAAAAGATACCTGCAAGAGAATACTCCATAATCTCGTCCAACTAACTTTCACCCAGGATAATGCCTGTAAATATTGGAATGCCATTGTTAAACATGCCGATACAATGCAGAGCAGTCTGAATCGTAAAATTGGTTTGGCCACTGCCGCCTGTGATTATTTCAGCACCGTCCAGCCATACCTCAACAACCCGAAATTAATAGAATTTAACCGATACGAAGAAACTCTAAAGTCTGCCCATCAGGATTACCTCACCGGACTGTTGAGCAGAGGGGCATTTCAAAGTTCATTTGACCAGGAAATGTCACGGGCCAAGCGGCACAAGCACAATACGACCCTCATCTTTTTCGACCTTGATAACTTCAAAGAAGTTAATGACTCTTATGGCCACCTTGCGGGAGACGAAGTCCTCAAACAGGTTGGGGAAATCTTTCTCAATTCAAAACGTAAAGAAGATTTCGCCTGTCGCTTTGGTGGAGATGAATTCGTAATCTTACTTCCTGAAACAAATAAATTTATGGGATTACTGGTGGGGAATAAGCTTCTCGATCAGATCAACACTCTGGTTACCCACTATGAGGGGGAGGAAATCTCTGTTACCTGTAGTGGTGGCTTGGCTTCTTTTCCACTGGACAGTCGTGACGGGCAGGAATTGCTACTCTGCGCAGATCGAGCGCTATACCAAGCCAAGAGCCGTGGCAAACATGTACTCAATCTGTTTTCAGAGGAAAAAAGGATCTTTACAAGAATTAATTTTGAACAAGATATCACCATACGACCACTGGAAAATGACAAACAGGGCGAAACCAGTAAATCAAAAAACATCAGTGAGTGTGGAATCCTTATCTCCAGCGACAACAGCTACCACATTGGGACACTACTGGAATTAAAGATCCCCATACAGGAAAATTCAATTCTGACAATAACCGGTTCTGTTGTACGAGTCGAACAATTCGATACAGATCTCTACGATATCGGGCTCAGCTTCCTCCAGCATGATTCCAGCAGCGATACCACCCGGGCTATTGCTGATTACATCATACAGCAACTTGCCTATTGACTGTTACAATCCAACTTACCCCGAAAGGCTTCTGTGGATAATCAAAAGCTTAGCCAAGCACAAGAAAAGGAAACAAAACAGCTCACAGAGCTTCTTGGATTCATCTATCTGGCTCTCAAAAATATCCAGATCTACCCAGCTGGACATTCTCTTGTAAAAAACAGACTTATCATCGCCCACCAACACCTTAGTAAACTCCTTAACACCAAAGAGACAATCCTCTTCGGCATTGCCAGAAATGTCATAATTTTCAATGAACATCCCATTGGTGAAGACTCTCAGGCCTGCTCTATACTAGCAAAAATTCTCAGCAGCCATGAAGTCGCCTCACTCAGCTTCTCGAAGGGTATCAGCCAGCACTCTCTTTTTCAGTTTTTTAAAGCCGCGGGGGAACTACCAGAACAAAAACAATCGGAAAAAAGTCTACAGCAGGAACTTTCCACGCTCAACCTTCCTCATATTAATGTGGAATTCATTAATTATAGCTATTTTGATAGTAGCAGCAAGACGAGTTCCAACACAGGCAAAGGCGAGGCCTTAACCTGGCTCTCATTCACCCAGAAATTGACCAGTGGAATCCTTGGCTATTCCGGAAACGATGGAGCCAGCGACACTGGCAATAAGAGTGCTGCCCCCGAAGCACTGGCTGCAGCCATAAACAAACATGCTGCCAAACAACCGGAAATTGTAATGCAGTTCGCCTCCCTTCTTGATCAAATGTTGAAACAATCCTCACAGGACGGCTCTTCTCCAGCGTCCTTCAGTGGCCGGGAACTCGATAAGATCTTAGTGTCATTAAATCCAGAGATCCGTACACAATTCCTCAACACAACCCTGGAACGCTGTGATCAAAACATGAGAAACAGCAACCCAGAAACGATACTGGAAACATTTTCTGACTCCGTTGTAATGGACATGGTGCAACAGATAAACAAAAAGAATGTCCGCGTGTCTCCTGCATTACTTAACCTTATCAAGAAAATTTCCACAATACGATCCACCCCAGGCCCTGCTACACCTGCAGCTGCCGACCGGAAAAGAAATATCAGCAATCTTCTGAACCCGGAAAGCTACAATAAACATGTTGACCCAGGCTACCATAACACTCTCCATCACCTTGCAAAATCTTCAGTACCACCAGATTCGCGTCCTACGAGTTTCCCCTTGGATGAACATCTGGGGACCCTGAGTGAAGACAGCTTAAATAGACAAATTGTTCGTGCGACACTCCTTCTGATGGAGCAAACCGAGAATGAAAAAGACTATTTTGACCTTGCCGCAAGACTCATGGAAATATGTCTGGAACTTCCTGACACAGGGACCTATGATCTCTTATTAACAACTGCCAGAACTCTCAATCAGCAGGCAATAGTAAAAGATGATACCCTCGCCAGCAAGGCTGCGGCTGAATGCATTGAGCGACTAACAACAATCGAGTTCCTCGACTATGTCTATTCAATCCTGCCCGAAGCAACGGATCTGGAGAAACAGACTGCAATAAAGTTGTTCGAACTCTTCTGCCCTGGCATCATCGATAAGCTCCTCAAGATATTCTATATGAAACCAAAAGTATCTGAGGATGACCCACTTGTCTCCATCTTCAAGACATTCAGACTTGAAACACTCACAAAAGTTTTCACAGTCCTCCCCAAAACAACCACTATCAATATACGCAAATTACTTACCCTGGTCGGATACCTTGGCCTCCAGGGAACAGTCCGTCTCCTCCATCCATTTCTGGATAATGACGACCCGGATGTCAGAATCAAGGTTCTCAACCTCCTACTTCCCATTAATGACGCTGAAGCAATTGCCACCCTGATATCTATGCTGGAATCAGAAAACGAACATACAGTAAATACTGCTATAGAGGTTTGTAACACTCATAGTCCGCCAGCCTGTGTTCCAAGTCTTCTTAATCTCCTAGACTACCAGTTTGTCAAACAGACGAGTATTGAAAGAAACAGAAAACTCTTCCTGATACTCAGTCATATTGGTGACACCAAAGCACTGCCATGCCTTGAAAAAATCGCCTTTACGAAGTGGCTTTTTAATAGAAAACAGATACTAACCATGAAACGGATTCTCTTTTATTCTTTGAAAGGGTATAAAAATAGGGATAGAATACAATTGGTGAAGAAAGGACTGCAGATAGATGATGACGAGATTCACAAAATATGTAAGGCACTTCTCCCTACCCGATAAAGCACCCAGAAAGAGCCATGACACCACTTGGAATCAAGCGACAAAGTAAACTCCAGCAGCAGATATTCAACACACTTTATTTGCTGAGGATAGTCATCAGTAATACTCGCCTCTATTCTCCTAACCATCCCAAAACCAGAGAAATGATCACTGCAGCACACAGCAGTCTCTACAAAACCCTAATAAACACCAAGGAATTAACCATCCTTGTCATTGATAATGATTTAATCATCAACAACAAAGCCATTCGTGCCGAAGAAGCTGATTATTTTTCTCTTTTTATCACAGTTCTTAAGCAGAAAGACATTGGCCGCATTGTGTTTAGAAAAGGGGTCACGCTCAAAGAACTGACCCGTTTTCTTTTCGATCTTGCATCCCCTGAAGCCAAAACCGTATATAGCAGCCATACTATTTCCTCGGGAAAGCTTAAGCTCTCAGAAGATCCTAGCGATAACTTGTCCCCAACCGACTCACCCTTTGCAATAAATAACCAGGGTAAGTCAGGAGATGAAGCTCTGAGTCTCATTGCAAAATTAAAAACTCTGTCCACCAAACAACTGCGTCTCGCGCAGGAACTCTACTTCTCCATCAGGAAAGAACAGGATTTTGATCTGCGCGGAGTACAGGACACTATGTCTTCCTTTGTGAATATCTTCTCCAGGAATCTGAACCCACTTTCTCTACTCACCACCCTGAAAACGAGCGATGAATACACCTTCACCCATGTAATCAATGTTTGTATTCTAACCTTAGCCCAGGCGGAATCACTTGGGTTTACCGATCAGCATCTCTACGATATAGGCATTACTGCCACACTCTACGATATAGGAAAGACCTTTGTACCTGAAGAAGTTCTGAATAAGGCAGGAAAGCTGGATATTGAAGAACAAAAAACTGTAAAAGCACATGCAATGAAAGGAGCAGGATATTTACTCAACCACGACGATGCGCCCAAACTAGCTGTACTTGCAGCTCTTGAGCACCATATCCGTTTTGATGGTGGTGGTTATCCTGATATCGGCAAGACATGGGTCCCAAATATTGTAAGCCAAATGATCGCAATTGCCGACACCTATGATGCCATGCGATGCAGCAGGCCTTACCGCAAAGCAAGCTCAGAAAAAGTCATCCTCGATATCCTGATCAAAGAAAAAGGATTGCATTTTCATCCTTTCCTTGTTGATAATTTCATTTCCATTCTCTCTAGAAACACAGCCCTTCGCCACTGACGTTTCTATGATATGCTTGATGGAATCGTAATAAGCGTAGACTTCGAGAACTCCCTACCCATGAATTAATCCTTAGCCCGTTCACTGAATTGATCCAATCCAGTTCAAATTGTTTGCATCCGTAGTTATACCTTTCCGCCGCCTGGAGATTCTTCAGGTCTCCCCTGTTCCTCGTCTAGAAGTTCCTTCATATCCATGGCATGATCAAAGTCAGAAATTTCCTGCTCATTGAGGATCAGGTCTTTCAAGGCAAAGACCTGGAGACGACTGGACTGGCTGAAGAGGCGGTTAGCAATAAGCAGGGAGGCTATTTCCAGCTCATTAATACCTCCTTCGGCAGCTTTTTTCATCACGGTACCAAGAAAGCGTTTATCCATCTGTTCAATATGGACCACGGTTCGCAATAGGCCATGGTATTGCTGCTGTGGATCTTCAAGTTCCAGGAAGCGATTGATATCGTGATACAATTCCATCAGACGGCGTCGAAATCGCTTATACTGGCGATTCAGATATTCATTTTCGGAAGCATCAAATCCTTCAAGATCATGGCTCAGTCCTTTTATGTTTTTGATGGAATTCATAATATTGCGCGAGGCATAAGTCATTCGTTCCAACTCCCTGGCTTCTGACTCTTCAAGCTGAGCACTGAGAAGTTTTGCGTAAAATCCGATTATCTCTCCATGCAACAATTTCACATTTTCGTAAAAATCAGGAAGCCTCTTTAACTTGTTTCTTCCGGCCTCAAAAGGAAGACTGTGATCAAACACCAGCTTTTCATCAACCCTGAAAGTTCTGAGTCCATATACTTGACATTCCTGAAAAAGATGGAGAATCTCTTTTCTAAGAGATGCAGTGGCAGCTTCGGGAACTTCCGTGGGAGTATCCTGAAGATACACAGTGAGAACCTTCCTGTGATCGGGAAAGACAGTGTTCAGGGAACGAGCAAGAATTCCAATAAAGGGAACAAATATAATCACCCCAAGAAGGTTAAAAATGGTATGAAACAGGGCCAGCCCCATCACCGCATTGGTATTTATATCAATAAACTGGGCTACCAGTCTGGAGAGTGGCTGCAGGGCAACAAACGCTACAATACCGGTTGTCAGGTTAAAAATGAGATGACTGGTACCCACTCGTTTTTTCGACTGGGTACCACCTATGGAACCGAGGAGAACGGTGACAGTCGTGCCGACATTGGATCCAATGACCATGGCCAAGGAAGTATCAAAAGTTATCAAGCCACTACTGAGTGCAGTGAGGATAATCGCAATAGAGGCCGAGCTCGACTGCATTAGAGCTGTAATCATAATACCAATAAGGAGATACAGCCAATTTCCGTAATCAGCAAGAGCGGCAAGATCAATATGCTGAGCATAATTTGCAACCCCGGTCTTCATAAAATCGAGTCCCAAAAAGAGAAACCCGAAACCGAGTAGCAACCTGCTTCCCTGAAAAACCTTTGGAGTAGTACCAAAAACAATGTAAAGAAACCCGCCTGCCGCGATCAGTGGCAAGGCAAAGACCTCTATTTTCAGCTTAAAACCAAATGTGGCGACAATCCAGGAAGTGCAGGTTGTACCGAGATTGGCCCCCATCATCACTCCGATCCCATTTTCCATGGTCATCACCCCGGCCCCTACAAAGGCCAGGACCATAAGGGATACTGCCGAACTGGACTGAAGAATTGCGGTGATAAAGGTACCGCTACCAATAGAGCGTAGCCGCCCATTCGTATAATAACGAATCATCTTACGAAAGGCCCTGCCCGAGAGAGCCTTGACAGAGTCCTCCATAAGAAACATGCCATAGAGGAAGATGGAAAGCCCGGCCAGCAATTTCCAGAGATCTAAGGAACCATTCATAGCGTAAGTGAATTTAAAGGGGTTAATATTTCCATTGTTCTCTTACAGGACAAATTATCGAGAAGAAAACACAAAAGACAGAACACTCTCTGTACTACAGAAAGCGCCCATAAGGATATTTTTTTTCAAAAACCAGGCAAATTCCACTACATGTTCTCCTGCTTAAGGAGATATAGATCCAGCTGTACCACCGTTCCTATGCCTTGGATTCTCCTGCCACACCTATCCGTAAAACCTGCAACACAAACGTTGAATACATACTACGCTTTTTAAATCAAATACCGCACATCTGACCTTCGCGACACCTTCAGCCCCACATGTGTTGCATGGCAGCGCGGACACACTGGCACCGAAATATAAACACAATATCAACACGATACGGAGCTGTAAATTTATTCCACGCAAGAAGCCAAAACTGGCATCATTACTGCTAAAGAAACGGTAAGAAAACAAAATATATTCTAAATATCCAATCCATACGGAGGACACCATGACTATAAACACACAAACAACAACTAACACTCAAATTGAAGCTGGATACGAAACTTCCAAGTTTGCCCTTGGCGTAGGAATAACCATGGCTGCTTTCGTTGGAATCTGGGGAACTGCATGTCTTGCAAGCGCGATGATCAGCATGGGACCTCTCAATGTTGTAAAGGGATACATCGCAGCGGTAATCGGATAAGACAACGTCAACAAAACATTTAACTAAAACTTATAAGGATAACACCATGAAAGAAAATACTTCAAAAACAGGATCAAGAATAATTTTGGCAGCAGGTTCAATGATGTGTCTCTGGGCTGCAGCAGCGCTTACCAGTGCCCTCTCAAGTGTTGGTTGGTCAGTGAGTGAATTGGCAGGACAGTACATGGTTGCAATCGGAATGGTTAAACCTCTGCATACGCTCGTTGACTACTACACACATATCAAAGGTATTGAATATCTGATCTGTGTAGCCTTCTTCGTTGCCTTCCCAGTCTTCTTTAAATATGTCAACAAAGCTCCAAGGACTTCAGCTATCACAAAATAAGCAATTCAGAAAAAAATACTGCTTCCCCACACTCTTTCCTCCTGTTTATCGAAGATTAGATTCGATTAACAGGAGGTTTTTTATTTTTCTTTGATCGCTGATACTTGTTGACCGCCCGGTTATGACCCCGGAGATTCTTTGAGAATACATGGCTGCTATCATTTTTTGAAACAAAATAGAAAAATTCACTTTCGGCAGGATGTAAAACAGCGCTGAGAGCAGCCTTGCCCGGATTACAGATAGGGCCAACTGGCAGCCGTTTCAGCGTATAGGTATTATAGGGAGAAGGGGTTCGCAGATCTTTACGACTGAGTTTCCCTGAAAAACCTTCAATCCCATACATAACCGTAGGATCAGACTGCATGCGCATGCCTTTTTTGAGACGGTTAAAAAAAACACCGGCAATAAGAGGACGTTCCGAGGCTTTGGCAGTTTCCTTTTCCACCATGGAGGCCAGAATAAGAACTTCATAGGAGGAGAGTTCAAGGGGAGCAGTTGCTTTGATATCATTCCAGACGGCAAAGAAATGACGAACCTGCATACGAAGAAGATCTTCTGCCGTATGCCCTTTTCGAGTGAGATAATAGGTATCTGGATAGAGATATCCTTCCAGATTTTTACGTGACGAGAGTCCAACACTCTTTAGAAAATCGGAGTCATTTGCCAGGCGAACAAATTCCTCCGCATCGCACCAGCCCCCGCTTGCAAAAACATCTGCAATCTCAGTAATACTTAAGCCTTCCCGAATTGTAACGGCATGCTGAATAGGCTTTGCCGAGGCGAGTTCTTTCAGTAATCCCTGAGGCGTCTGACCACGATGCAGTGCAAACTCTCCAGCCTGGAGTTTCCCGGCAATACCAAGATAACGGGCAAGCACCGGAAAACGAACATCGTCCGGCACAAGACCGGCATTTGCCAAAAAAGTATTAATTTCTTTTACAGATGAACCCGAAGGAACAATAACAGTCTTCGTTTCACTTTTGTCCCCTGGCGCAGCCTGACTTGCAAACTGTAAAAACCAGCCCCCAAGGCACAACAATGCTCCAAAAAGAAAAAGGATCGCCATAAGAGCGATCCTTCTTCCGGTAAAACAGCCACAGGACTTCCGGTCATAGCTTTCCATCGTCTGGGTATTACTTCTTTGCTGCCGTCTTCTTCACAGTACTATTAAAAGCGATTTCCACAACCTCATCCATATCCTTCACCGGATAAAAGGTCATTGTTTTTCGAATCTCGGGTGGAATTTCGACCAGATCTTTTTCATTTTGTGCGGGTATTATAACCTTGTTGAGACCAGCCCGAACAGCAGCCAGGGCTTTTTCCTTTAACCCGCCAATGGGCAGAACACGTCCACGAAGCGTTACTTCACCAGTCATGGCAAGTTTCTTTATTACTTTTTTCCCGGTGATTGCAGAATAAAGAGCTGTAGCCATGGTGATCCCTGCTGAAGGTCCATCTTTTGGAATGGCTCCCGCCGGAACATGGACATGGATATCATGCTTGTCAAAATAGTCCTCCGTGACACCAAGATCATCGCAACGACTCCTGCAGTAGGTCAAGGCAGCCTGCACCGACTCTTTCATCACATCCCCAAGCTGTCCGGTGAGGGTCATCTTGCCCTTTCCTGGCATGATATTAACCTCAATCGTCAGGATCTCGCCACCGACTTCCGTCCAGGCAAGACCGGTTACAAGACCGGGCTGATACAAAGCCTCAAGCTCAGACTCTGGAATAATTTTTGGAGGCCCAAGATACTTATCCAGCGTATTGCGACTAATGGAATATGGCCCCTTACCCCCTTCAGCAATCTTTCTCGCCACCTTACGACAAATTTTACCGATTTCCCGTTCAAGGTTTCGCAGACCTGCTTCATGGGTATAATGACTGATAATATACTCAAGAGCCGTATCCGCAAAACGCAGATGCCTGGGCTTAAGACCATTCTCTTTAATCTGACGCGGCAGAAGATACTTCCTGGCAATAACAGCCTTTTCTTCCTGTGTATATCCGGAAAGCTCAATAATTTCCATCCTGTCGAGCAGCGGTCCGGGGATAGTATCGTATCTGTTGGCCGTGGTAATAAACATGACCTTGGAGAGATCAAAGGGCATATTCATATAATGGTCTGAAAATTCAAAATTCTGCTCCGGATCAAGCACCTCTAGAAGAGCCGAGGAAGGATCGCCACGATAATCCGATCCAATTTTATCAATTTCATCCATCATAAAAACAGGGTTATTGGTATTCACTGTTTTTAAGCCCTGCAAAATCCGTCCGGGCATAGCACCAATATAGGTTCGACGATGACCGCGAATCTCAGCCTCATCACGCATCCCCCCAAGGGAGAGACGGTAAAACTTCCGCCCCATGGCTCTGGCTACGGACTTTCCAAGTGAAGTCTTGCCAACACCAGGAGGACCGACAAAACAGAGGATAGGTCCCTTGGTCTCGGTATTGAGTTTTCGTACCGCCAGATATTCAAGAATCCGTTCTTTTACCTTATCAAGACCATAGTGATCATCATCAAGAACCTCTTTTGCAGCAATCAGATCAAGCCTGTCCTTAGTCCCTTTTTTCCAGGGAAGATCAAGAATCCAGTCGATATAGGTACGAATAATTGTTGCTTCAGAGGAGTCGGGATGCATCATCTCCATGCGGCTGACCTGTTTTTTGGCCTCCTTACGCACGGGTTTTGGCATCCTGGTCTTCTTGAGTTTACGCATCAGCTCATCAATTTCCTGACCGCGTTCATCTCCATCACCAAGTTCTTTTTGCAGGGCATGAAGTTGTTCACGCAGGTAATACTCGCGCTGAGACTTGCTCATCTCCTCCTTGGCATCGGACTGGATCTTGGCCTGTACCGTTGAAACCTCAAGCTCCTTGGCAAGCAGATCATTCACAAGCTTTAAGCGCTTTACTGGATCAGCTTCTTCAAGAATGGATTGGGATTCCGTTATTTTCAGGCGCAGATTCGAGCCGACAAGGTCAGCTAAACGACCGGGTTCCTCGATATTATTGATGATCATCATCAAATCTGCAGAGAGGATTCCACGAAGCGACATGATTTTTTCTGTCTGCTCACGTACGGTGCGCATCAGGGCCTCGGTGGCCACATCAGTCTCTTCAAGCTCAGCTTCAACGATAGGTTTGATCCTTACCTGGCAATAGGGCTCGGTCTTTACATATTTTTTAACTTTGGCCTTGGAAACAGCCTGAACAAGGACTTTCAGCCTGCCATCGGGAAGCTTCAAAGTCCGCATAACCATGCAAACCATCCCCACCGTATACAGGTCATCGGGTCCAGGATTATCACGGGTCGCATCTTTCTGGGTAAGCAGCATAATCAGCTTATCACCTGCAAGAGCGGCATTCACTGCTTCAACGGAACTTGGACGCCCGACAAAGAGGGGGATGATCATATAATTAAAGACAACCACATCCCGAACAGCCATCATCGGCAATTCGCTGGGGATAACCATATCTTCATGGTCAGTAAAATCATCCATGCCTATGGATAAAGAATCGTTAAAATCCACAAAAACCTCCTATATTCAAGAACAGAAAAAATCTGTATGTAATCGCAATTTGTCACAGAAACGTAAACACGGACTATATTGAAGTCAAGCCAGCAATCACTCCCGAATTGCTATCCTTCATTTTTTCTTGTATATTTTACTCTTTTCTTCCATACTGCCACTCCATATTCATCTGCTTATATATTTGCTTATACATATTATACTGTTTTTCACTGAGAGAGAAGAATGTTGACCACAAAATCTTTTTTTGACCTTTCCGAATTCCCGCATGCTTCTCTTTTTGATGGTGACAAACCGGTATGGGAAGCACTGAACAACCTCAAAACCTATATGGATGCACACCAGTATCCTGAACTGGATCCTGCATTTATCCCGGATGGTGTTCCCCTCCCCTTTCCCGTTATCTGCCACAAGGGACATTGCTTCTCCACCAACGGATATGCGATCGAATACGGTGACACCACCAAGGGTAAGCTCAGAGTTACACGAGGAGACCAGGAACTGATAGGTGCATCCATTATTATGGCAGGTGCCATTCTTATCGGTGGCAGGATTGACATTGGCGAGGGAGCCTTTGTTGAAGGAGGAGCCTTGATAAAATCACCGGCGATAATAGGTGACTGTACAGAGGTGCGCCAGGGAGCCTATCTTCGTGGCTACTGTCTCACTGGAAAACGATGCGTTGTTGGCCATACCACTGAAGTAAAGCATACAATTTTTTTCAACGATGCCAAAGCCGGCCATTTTGCCTATCTTGGTGACTCCATTCTTGGCCGGGACGCCAATCTCGGTGCCGGAACAAAATTTGCCAATCTTAAATTTTTGGGCGGTACTATCTCCATCCGAACAGAGAATGGACTGGTGGACAGTGGACGACGTAAATTTGGTGCTATTTTAGGCGATGAGGCCCAAACCGGATGCAACTCCGTCACCAACCCCGGTACCATAATCGGCAAGGGAGGAATCCTTATGCCCAACACCACGGCCCCTTCCGGGTACCACAAACCAAGAACTATTATCCGCTGATTCCAGAGAGCTATCCGGAACACGTTATTTTTTATTAAATGGATTGCTTTTTCTCCTTGATTTTGTGCATAATGCCATTATAGTTTATGTGCATAGACACGCAAACAATCCGTTTTTCGGACTCAAAACTTACTAGGGAGACATCAATGAAAATAGCAATCACAGCAACAGGCAACACCTTAGAATCCATGGTAGACCCTCGCTTTGGCAGAGCCGCATGGTTCCTTATTATAGATACCGAAACGCAGGAGCTGCTCGAGGCAATCGACAACACAGCAGGAAAAGAAGCTGCCCATGGTGCCGGGATAAGTGCGGCAGCGCGGGTTGCTGACAGTGGTGTGGAGGCACTGCTCACGGGAAGAGTTGGACCAAAAGCGCTGCCTGTTCTTGAAAAAGGAGGCGTCAGAGCAGTAAACGATATCAGTGGTAGTGTACGTGATGCCATTGCCGGATACTCCGGAACCTCGCAAACACCCCCCCAAACAGAACAGCCGTCACAGGCGGCACCTGCCCAGGGACAAGGGCAGGGTCAAGGGAAAGGAATGGGACAGGGTTGTGGTTGCGGTAAAGGACAGGGGCAGGGCCAGGGCAGAGGAATGGGACAAGGAAAAGGGCAGTGTCGCCGCTAGGCGTTAACCATCCAGATTTTCAAATAGGCCATTCAATAAAACACGGAGACAAGCAGTATGCAAATAGCAGTTGGCAGTGGAAAAGGTGGCACTGGAAAGACAACTATCTCAACCAGCCTGGTCCTCAGTGCAGGAACAGATGTTCAATATCTTGACTGTGACGTGGAAGAGCCAAACGGACATATCTTTCTCAAGCCGGAGCTCACCTTCAGTGAAACTATTGTAGTCACCGTTCCCAAACTGGACGAATCACGCTGCACTGCCTGTGGAAAATGCCGGGATATCTGCGCCTATAACGCAATTGCCCAGTTTGGCAAGACAGTGATGATATTCCCGGAGATGTGTCATTCCTGCCTTGGTTGTTTCAGGGTGTGCGAAGAGGACGCTCTTATTGAAGACACACGGGAGATTGGTCTTCTCGAATCCGGAATGGCAGGTCCTATTCATTTTGTCCATGGCCGTGTTCGCATCGGCGAGGCAATGGGAGTGCCACTCTTAAAAGCTGTTAAACAAAAAGCAGAGCCCGGTAAACTTACCATCATCGATGCCCCCCCAGGAACATCCTGTTCCTTCGTGGAAAGCATCAATGATGCCGACTATGTAATCCTGGTCACCGAACCCACTCCCTTTGGACTCCATGACCTGAAACTTGCAGTCACGGTTCTCAAAAATTTTAATATTCCGGGTGGGGTGATTATTAATCGCTCCGATCTTGGCGACGATGGGGTCCTACGTTATTGCGAATCTGAAAACATTCCTGTCCTCCTTGAGATCCCGTTCCAACGTGCCATTGCAGAAGGGTACGCACGAGGGATAAATCTTGTGGAAACCGTACCGGAGTTACGCACTATTTTTAGTGATATGCTGACCCAGATTGCATTTGAGGTTACCAAATAATGGAACAGAAAATAAAAGAAGTACTCATCCTCAGCGGTAAAGGCGGCACCGGCAAGACAAGCATTGTCGGATCCTTTGCCCATCTGGCTGACAATAAAATTCTTGTGGACTGCGATGTGGATGCATCTGATCTCCACCTCCTCCTCTCGCCACGGCCAACCGAAACTCATGATTTCAAATCCGGGGTCAAGGCCCGGGTTGAAGCAGACAAATGCAGCGGTTGCGGCATGTGTGCCGAACTCTGCCAGTTTGATTCCATTGTTATGGAAGAAACCGCCGTCATTTCAGCGTTCAAATGTGAAGGCTGTGGGGTCTGCGCTCATTTCTGCCCGGACGAGGCCATAGTGCTGGAAGAAAACCATTGCGGTTCCTGGTATATAGCAGATACCGCCTACGGCCCTCTGGTTCATGCGCAGCTCTTTGCCGGAGAAGAGAACTCGGGAAAACTTGTATCCCATATCAAAAAGCAAGCAAGGCAACTCGCCGAATCAACAAATACCAACCTTATCCTTATTGATGGCGCCCCGGGTATTGGATGTCCAGTGATTGCATCACTTTCCAATGTGGATCTTGTCGTTGTTGTCACCGAACCCACTCTCTCAGGGAAACATGATCTGGATCGAATTCTTGATCTCACCGAGCATTTTAAAACTCCGGCACTGGTCTGCATCAATAAGTGGGACCTACACCCCGAAATGAGTGACATCATAGAGGCGTCATGTAAGGAACGTGGCGCTGACCTTCTTGGAAGAATTCCATTTGACCCCAAAGTAATAGCCTGTCAGATCCAGGGTGTGCCGGTAACGGCTAGCGATACCAGCCTGGCTGGATATTCCATTCGGGATATATGGAAAAAACTGAAAGAAAAACTCTAAAAGCACTTTACAAATTTCAGTTTTTTTTTGGTGATGGTATATACTCTAGAGAAAGTCTGTTTTTTTAACTTCTTTTAGAGAGCCATATATGATCACCATGATCAACAGTCAGGATTTCATTACCTCGATAGCCGAAAGCCTCCAGTATATCTCCTACACCCATCCCCGTGATTTTGTTCAGGCCATGGCCCGCGCATACGAACGGGAAAAGAGTCAGGCTGCAAAGGATGCCATGGCCCAAATCCTGATCAACTCACGGATGGCGGCCATGGGCCAGCGTCCAATCTGCCAGGACACGGGCATTGTCACCGTATTCCTTCGCATCGGTATGGAATGCCGCTTCGAGACAACTGAGAGCATACAGGATCTCGTTGATGAAGGCGTACGAACAGCGTACAGCAATGGTGATAATCCGCTTCGAGCATCCGTGGTTGCCGATCCGGCTGGAAAAAGGATCAATACCAAAGACAATACCCCTGCCGTTATCTATACTGAGCTGGTCCCCGGCAATACCGTCGATATTCGTATCGCTGCCAAGGGAGGTGGCTCTGAGAATAAAAGTAAATTTGTCACCCTCAATCCCAGCGATTCCATTGTTGACTGGGTAGTGCGTACCGTGCCCACCATGGGTGCCGGCTGGTGTCCTCCTGGAATTCTTGGCATCGGAATTGGCGGCACCGTGGATAAGGCAATGGTACTGGCCAAAGAATCCCTGATGCAGCCCATCGACATTCAGGAATTGGTCAAAAAAGGGGCTAAAAATCGAATAGAAGAACTGCGCCTTGAAATATATGAAAAAGTAAACGATCTTGGAATCGGGGCCCAGGGCCTGGGCGGCCTCACCACGGCACTCGATGTCAAGATACTCGACTGCCCCACCCATGCAGCCTCCCTTCCCGTTGCCATGATCCCCAACTGTGCCGCAACCCGGCATATTCATTTCACCCTTGATGGCAGCGGCCCCGCTCATTTCACACCGCCACGACTGGAAGACTGGCCGGAGATTGAATGGGAAGTGGGAGAAAGTGTCAAACGGGTTCAGCTTGATGGAATAACCCAGGAGGAAATCGCAACCTGGAAGACCGGAGAAACACTGCTTCTAAATGGTACCATCCTCACAGGACGCGATGCAGCCCATCGTAGAATCCAGAGTTACCTGAAAGAAGGAAAGCCCTTTCCAAACGGAGTTGATTTTAAAGGAAAATTCATCTATTACGTCGGACCTGTTGATCCCGTCAGAGACGAGGTCGTCGGCCCCGCCGGCCCCACCACTTCCACCCGTATGGATAAATACAGCGATATGATGCTGAACGAAACTGGCCTTATTGGCATGATAGGAAAATCGGAACGGGGTGACGCCACCATCGATTCCATCCGTAAACACGGCGCCGTATATCTTATGGCGGTTGGAGGCGCAGCCTATCTGGTATCAAAGGCAATCAAGAAGGCACGGGTCGTGGCCTTTGAAGATCTCGGCATGGAGGCAATCTATGAATTTGAGGTTGAAGATATGCCCGTTACCGTCGCCGTTGACAGCCGTGGCGAATCAGTCCATAAAACAGGACCTGCACTCTGGAGCCAGAAGATACGAGACTATCGGAACCGTAGCTGACAGAGAACGACCTCTTATTCGCTGTTGACAGACACCTTTTCCCTATCCGGGTTACAGCCCTGTCAACAGCCCTCATTTCTTACACCAGCAACCACACATATTATGACAACGCTTGCCAGTAAACTCAGCAATGCCCTTGAAGTCACCGCAGGATGCACCGAACCAGCCGCAATCGCCTTCTGTGCCAGCTTTGTTGGGAAATATCTCGACGACACCCCCATGGAAATAACTTTACGCATTGACCAGCGTACCTATAAAAATGCTTTTGGTGCAGGGATTCCACGGGCAGGTGAGTTACGTGGCAGTGAATGGGCCCTGCTCTTTGGTTTTGTTATGGCCTGCCCGGAAAAACGACTTTCGATATTTTCCGGATTGGAAAAAAATGCGATAACCCTGGCAAGTGCTCTCCATAAGCGGGATATTCTCACTGTTGAACTCGTTGAAACAGACTCCCTGCTGATAACAGTATCAGCAAAGGGAGCCACAAACCATGCTGAGGCGCACATCGAAGGAGGTCATACCAAAGTAACAAGTGTCACACTGAACGGGAAACCCATTGATGCCGCAGAGGATCATCGCATAAAGGCTTTACCGATAGCCCTGCCCTATGAGGACGAAATTTATGAATCTCAGAACTGGTCCAAACTCATAGAAGAATGCTACAGAGACCAGCCCCTGCAGACCACGGTTCGCCAGGGAATTGCCTATAATATGGCAGCAGCCCTGCATGGCCAGAAATATGTTAAAAGCGGCACTGGCTCAGATTCCCTTGTGATGGGTGCTATCTACTCCAGAATGAACGGTGACCCTATTCCCATCATGAGTTGCGCCGGATCCGGCAACAAGGGGCTGACCTGCATGATCCCCGTGGTTGGCTATAGCAGAGATCTGGATCTCGGCGAAGAACTGGAAATAAAAGGCGTACTGGTTTCAGTACTGCTCACCACTCTGATCACCTCACGGTTTGGTGAAGTTTCTTCGGTCTGCGGGGCACAGTATGCAGCCGGTGCCGGTGTCATAGGTGGAATACTCTATTTGAAGGATGAGTTGGAACTCTTTGATGGCTCCTACAACAACTTTATCTCTGCCATTGGCGGTGGATTCTGTGATGGAGCCAAGGGAAGCTGCTCCATGCGTGGTAATGTTGCTGTAAGTACCGCTCTCACTTCTATAAATCATGCTGAGAACGGTTTTCTGGTCTCGGGACGGGACGGGTTTCTTGGTGAAACATTCCATGAAACACTGGATCACCTCACCCAGTACAATCCGCTTATCGCAAAATTTGAGCGTGAAACTATTGATATTCTACGTAATAAATAACTCTTTTTTGTAACTTGTATGATGATTTATTGAGTGAAACGATTTAATAAATCATCTGTGAA
>CAZIDU010000037.1:0-32534 GCA_964538055.1 uncultured Desulfocapsa sp.
TCTGAATATTTCTCCTGGCTATTTTGGATGATTATTTTTTTCCATCTCCCTTAGTGGTACCTGCTGACTCTGCAACCGACGCCACAAGTTCTGCTTTATTCATACCAATTTCCCTTTCTCATTTCTTCCAGTCCAGCACATTCACGCCCCACAAGGCCTAAATGACAGGATCCTTAACTGAATGGCAATTCAGTCTCCGTTTCTTTAAAGACCACAGCTGAAACAAAAAACAATTGAGGGAAATACGTATTCTCTACTAGGTATATTTACCCAGTAGGGACGAATATGATCGAGGAAACAAACGTATAGGAGGGAGAATTCTATTAGGTAGAATAAATACTTTTTTCCGTACAAATACACTTTTTTCGCAATTACGAGAAAAGGATTGAGTAATATCAGCTCAGTCGCGTGGCGATACGAAACCGTTACGTACTGCAAAGTTGACCAGATCAACGCTATTTTTCATATCAAATTTTCTGAGCAGATTGGCACGATGATGGTCAACTGTCCTTGGACTCAAACACAACATAGCGGCCATAACCTTACTCGTATGCCCTTCAACTACTAGATTGAGCACTTCTCGTTCTCTGTTAGTCAGGGTTTCAAAAGGAGAGCTTTTATTATTGCGATAGGCCGATATCACATCGTCGGCAAAGTCCTGAGAGAGAAAGGGAGACAGGTAGGATTTCCCATCCTGGATACGTTTAATGGCAAGGAGCAACTCTTCATCCGAATCTTCTTTCATCAGGTAGCCATCTGCTCCTGCTGACATAGCATGATAAAAATACTGCTTATTCTTGTGCATGGTTAGCATAAGAATCTTAATTTTCGGGTATAACTTCTTCACCCTACTCACAGCCTCAATTCCTGTCAATTTTGGCATGGAAATATCAAGTATCAAAAGCTCAGGCTGCGTTGTTTTGAGAAATTCCAGCAGTTCCTCACCATCACCAACCTCACCGATAACTTTTAATGCAGGATTATTACTGATGAGGTTCCTGATACCATGACGTATCAAAGTATGATCATCTGCCAGGAGTATGGTGTAGTGCGATTTTGCTGATTCCATTGCCTTCTCCCTTTTTTATTCTCAAACAACTGAAACTTCATTGTAACTATTCACCATGCTATGAAACGGCGCAATGTTTACCCGGAAACTGGGGACACGATTCCAATTCAAAAGACAAAGACGAATTGGATCATGTCCCCAGTTTCCTACCAGCTTATTCGTTATGCAATTCCGGCTCAAACTCAATTTCGGTGAATAGTTACACTCTATTAAAGGTATCTGAATTAGCGGATGAAATCAAGTACAACCGGACAATGATCCGATCCATAAATGTGCTGATAGATATCTGCATCCACAATTTTTTTCCGGCTGCCCTTATCCACACAATGATAATCAATTCTCCAGCCGATATTTCTATCCCTGGCCCCACTCCGATAGCTCCACCATGAATACTGATCAGCCTCTTTATTTTTCATGCGGAAACTGTCTATCCACCCAGCGTCGGTAAAATCATCCATCCATGCACACTCTTCAGGGGTAAATCCTGCATTTTTTCGATTCTGTCGAGGGTTGGCAAGATCAATCTCCTTATGGGCCACATTAAAGTCCCCGCAAATCACCACTGATTTCTTAACAGCCAGCTCCTCTGCAAATTTCTGAAGTAACACATTAAAATCGTGTTTAAAGTCCAATCGACTGAGATCATTCTTAGAATTTGGAAAATAACAGTTGATGAAAAAATAGGTTGAAAATTCAAGGGTTAACACTCGTCCCTCGGAATCAAAACGGGAATCGCCAATACCCCTGATAACATTTACAGGTTTCTCTTTACTGTAGGTGGCAACCCCGGAATAGCCCTTACGTTCTGCGCTGTAAAAATGGCTATGATAGCCGGGAAGATTTTGTAATTCGAGTGGCAACTGTTCAACCATGGCTTTAATTTCCTGCAAACCAAGGACATCTGGAGCCATTTCCCCCAGACTCTCCATAAAGCCTTTTTTGAACACCGCCCGTAATCCGTTCACATTCCAGGAAACAAGCCGCAAAACATCTTTGCTTTGAGTTTTTTGTTTGAGTTTTCTTGGTTTCACACCAAGACGTAAACAACTCTCAGCAAGGACACATCGATCACAGTGTGGCCCTACAGGTCTGCACGTCCCCTGCCCAAAGGCCACCAGCAGTGAATTCACTGGTATCCAGTATTTTTCCGGAAGCTTCTTGCGAAGTGCCATCTCCGTCTGTTCTGGTGTTTTGGTCTCGACATAGCCCCAGATATTCATAATACGATGCACATGAGTATCAACGCAGATGGCTGGAATTCCAAAGGCCTGGGCAAGCACCAGGTTGGCGGTTTTCCTCCCCACTCCGGGAAGGGTCAGCAGGGCTTCCATGGTGTTTGGAACCTTTGAATCAAAATCAGCTGCCATTTTCCCCGGTAGGGCAGCAAGGTACCTGCCCTTGTTCTTATAAAAACCAACCGGAAAAATGAGCTTTTCCAGAGTTGCTGTATCAAGTTTTGCCAGGCCATCCACGGTTCCCGCCTTTTCAAACAACCGCTTAGATGCCTCTGCTGTCACCTCGTCCTTGGTTCTAGCTGAAAGGATTGTAGCAACCAGTACTTTAAAAGGATCTTTGGTTTGAACTGCAATTAAATCGACAACCGGAACCTGATAGGTCGCCACCTCTTTTTCCAGAATTTCTAAAAATCTTTCTATATTCATCGCCTTCCTATGGGTGTACTTTTTCAAAATTCAACACATTTTAACGGGTTCTCCTCCAAGAAACAAGAAAAGGATCATAATCCTGTTTGCACAAACGCAACACCACCGTTAAGATGAAAACACCATGAATACAGCAAATAATACCATCCTACCGTTGCCTGCCACCAAAAAAGAATGTGAAGCACGTGGCTGGCACGAACTTGATATCGTTCTCGTCACAGGGGATGCCTACGTGGACCACCCTTCCTTTGGAGTTGCCCTCATCGGCAGACTCCTGGAAAGCAAAGGCTATCGTGTGGCCATCCTTGCCCAGCCACGATATAACAACAACTCTGACTTCAAACTCTTTGGCAGGCCCCGCCTCTTCTTTGGAATTACTGGCGGCAACCTTGATTCCATTGTTGCCAACTACACCGGCAACGGGAAAGTGCGGGAAAAGGATTCCTACTCGCCGGATGGCAATCCCTGGTTTGGAACAAAGAGAGAAAAGACTTCAAGACGTCGCCCTGATCGAGCCTCCATGCTGTACAGCAATCTTGCCCGTTCCGCCTATAAGGATGTCCCCATAATACTCGGGGGAGTGGAGGCGTCTCTGCGTCGTTTTGTCCACTATGACTACAAACAAAAAAAATTACGCGGCTCATTACTCAGCGATGCCAAAGCGGATCTTCTGGTCTATGGCATGGGAGAACAGGCCGTTGTTGAGATTGCAGAACGACTGGATAAAGGGCTTACTCTCTCAAATATCGCAGGCACCTGTGAACGACTCAGCGACCAGGCCTTTCAACAAGGACAGAGTAACGAAGAGCAAAAGACTATCCGCCTTCCCTCCTGGCAGGACATTCAGCAAAACGACGCCCTCTTTCTCCGCGCCGAAAAAGAGATCGACGCTCAGGCCAGAAGCTATGTAGATACCCAGTTAATCCAGAGACAGCAAAGTTCATGGATTATTCAACATCCACAGCAGCCACAACTCAGCACCGCAGAGATGGACAGCCTTTACGAATTACCCTATACACGTTGTGAACATCCAGGGTTTCCGAATGTCCCTGCCGCCAGAATGATACAGCATTCCCTCACCACAGTTCGTGGTTGTTCCGGAAACTGTTCCTTCTGCGCCATTACCCGGCATCAGGGACCGGCCATAACCAGTCGCAGCAAGCAATCACTTCTTCGTGAAGCCAAGGCTGTCAGCAATATGAAAATTTTCACCGGCACCATCAGTGATCTTGGCGGCCCCACGGCAAACCTCTATGGCGTTTCCTGCCGCATAGGATCCTGTAAAAAACATGACTGCCTCTATCCTAAGGTATGCAAGAATCTTGAGATAGACGAAAAAGCATTTCTCTCTCTGTTACGCGAGGTATCGGCCATACCCGGAATTCGTAACGTTTTTATTTCGTCCGGCCTGCGCCTGGAACTCCTCCGCAGAACACCAAGGCTTTTCAAAGAAATAATCCGCGCTCACACCCCGGGAATATTGAAAATTGCCCCGGAACACACCGAGCAGGAAGTCCTGGATATCATGCACAAAGAATCCAGTGATGAATTAGAAAAATTCCTGGAACTTGCCCGTAAACTCAGCCGTGAACTCAACAAAGAGGTCCACTTTAGTCCCTATATTATCTCAGCCCATCCGGGATGCAAGGAGTCACATACTGCAAGCATGGTCAAAACGCTGAAAAAATTAGGTCTTGAATTAAGACAATTTCAGGATTTCACCCCCACTCCCGGGACACTTGCCACGGCCATGTATGTGACCGGACTGCATCGTGATACGGAAAATCCCATTTTCGTTGCCCGCGGCCAATCTGAGCGCATGAAACAACGGCGAATCCTGGAGCGCCAACTGATAACAACGAAATCACCGCGTAAAATCAGCACTCACAAAACACAACGAACAAAGACACATCCTGGAAAACGCAAAAAATAAAATAAGTATTTTGCGAATACCTGTTAGGAATGAAGTTTTAATATATTGAACACAGTAAGCTCTTGGAAGTGGGACTTCAGTCCCGCCGATTACACTTTCTGGCGGGGCTAAAGCCCCACTTCCGGGGGGAGTAATAAAATTCCAACATGCTGATATTTAGTTACTTTTATAATATATGCCGCCCCGCCGGTTGGGGGGCTGAAGGAAAGACAGCATTACACGCGACCTTCAGCTTTTCTGTACCTTCAGTCTCAAAACCTGGGTTGTGGGTAAAACCCACTTTAGCAATTCAATAAAAAAAGGCCGATTGTGACATATATCACAATCGACCTTTTTTCTATCAGTAAGTGCGACCGCACTTAAATTTCAACCACTTCAGCCGCTCTTCTTGGGTGCTTTCTTTTCGGTATCTTCGACGCTACCTGCGTCGTCTTTACTTGCGCCTCAACCACTACCTGCTGGTTCGGGTGCTGCCTCTTCTACAGCATGTTCTGCTGCTTCTGCAGCTTCTTCCACATGTTCTTCGACGCTAACTGCGCCGTCTTTGGTTCCGCCTCAGCCACTGCCTGCGGCAGGTTTTTCTTCAGTGCCAACTGCACTGGGCTTTTCGCCACCTTAACCGCTGGCCCCGGCACTCCCTGGAACGGCAATACCGCCACCAGCCAACAGGCCGACGACACCGATTCCAGCAAGGATCTTTTTCAGTTCCTTTGTGTCCATGGTACATTCTCCAAAATTAGAATATGCCTTTTTCCCTCTGAAAAAGACAGGATAGAATCAGTCCATAGGGACCGAACCCTAATATAATAAACATTATCACAATATAGCACACTCTGTCAAAGAGAATCTATTCAACAAACCCCTTACATATCAAGTTCATCGGGTGAAAATGTAACTGCAGCATTCAGGGTGTCCTGACCGCTGAGGAGCATAAATAACCGATCAAGCCCCATGGCAATCCCAGCTGCAGTATCTATCTTATCAAGATCTCGTAAAAAAAATTCTGGCATCCTTCCCTGCCCTTTGCCCCACACACCCATTTGTGTATATTCATCCTCAAAACGATCTCGCTGCTGCACAGAATCCGTGAGTTCGGAAAAACCATTGGCCAGCTCAATCCCTGCCATATACAGCTCAAATCGTTCTGCCACTTCCGGATGACTCGCCTTGGGCCGAGCAAGAGACGCCAGTTGTAACGGATAATCATAGAGAAATGTGGGACTATTTTGTCCCAGATACGGTTCGATGTTTTCCACCAGGAGGAGATCAAAGCGATCCTCCTGCAAAGCCTGAGTTGCCGAGACTGAACAGTATTTTTGAAAGGCCTGCTCTACTGTTATATGTTCCCATGCCCCATGTGGGGAAACCGGGAACTCAAAACCTACGCTCTCTTCCTCTATAAACTGAAACAGCTTCTCACAATCTGACATCAGATCACCATAATCGGCATCCAGTCGATACCATTCCAGCATAACAAACTCTTCCAAATGAAGCCTGCCACGTTCACCGTACCTGAAGCAGCGGCAAATCTGAAAGATCTTATCACAACCGGAAGCGAGTAAACGCTTCATATAGAGTTCCGGGGAGGATTGAAGAAAATGGGTTCCGGAGGGAACATGGACAATATTCTGCTCCGGAATAACTAGCGGCTGGCGAATGGGTGTGTCAACTTCAAGAAAGCCCTGATTCTGAAAGAAAATGCGGATTGCCTGAAAAAAGGCCGCACGAAGATGCAGCCTTTTCTGATCAAGCACAGGAAATTACTCTTTTACACGGGTCACATAGGCCCCGGTTCTTGTGTCAATCTGGATTTTATCGCCTTCAACAACAAACGGTGGAACCTGGAGACCATAACCGGTTTCCACTTTCACTGGCTTGGTATCACTTCCGGAGGTATCACCTTTGGCCCATGGCTCAGCAACTGTAACTACAAGGTTCACAAAAATAGGCAGTGTTACACCGATAGGCCTGTCATCAAAAAAGAGGACATCCAGATTCATATTATCCTGTAAAAAATACACGTTATCACCGAGCTGTTCCTTGGTAATAAAGGTCTGTTCGTAACTTTCAGTATCCATAAAATGGTACTCGTCGTCCTGATTATAGAGATACTCCATTTTACGTTCTTCAAGAGCAGGTTTTTCAAATTTTTCGTTGGATCGATAGGTTTGAGTGAACTGATTTCCAGTAATCATGTTGCGCATTTTACAACGGTACAGAGACTGCCCCTTACCCGGTTTAGAAAATTCAAAGTTGGTGATAACATAAGGTTGGCCGTCAATTTGAATTTTAAGACCTTTACGTAAATCAGACGCTGCAAACATAATTTTTCTCCGTTAAATCCCAGTCTCCCGGGAAATATTGTATTCAAAAACAAAAAAACATGGCTTTATCTACCTGAAGCACGGATACTTTATTCAACTAGTCCGAGAAAGAGCTGAGCTTCAGTGGTAATCAGATTGTCCATTGTATTAAATCTCCATTCCGTATCAAAATATTTTTCGAGAAAGCACAATAAAATATTCTGTAATGCAATAAAAACCTGTTATTATACCCACGGAAATGCCTCTTTGGCAACCCATAAAAGAGAGAAACACCTCAGGTGTTAAAGCTGAAGGCTGCAGGAAAAGCAATGTGTGAACAAACCATAGAACCATCAAAAGAACTCATAGACGATCCATCCTGGTTTAAAGATGGGGCCATAGCATCCTGGCCCATCTGTTTTGGATATATCCCCATTGGCCTGGCTCTGGGAGTGCTTGCCAACCAGGCAGACATTCCTTTTTGGGCCGTTGCTATGATGTCCATGCTGGTCTTTGCAGGATCTGCTCAGTTTATCTGTGTGGCCATGCTTGCTGCAGGTGCCTCAACTTGGTCCATTATATTTACAACTTTCGTCGTCAATCTGCGTCATTTCCTGATGAGTTCTGCAGTGGCAGTACACCTGAATGGACTTCGCCGTCTGTTCCTCAGTTTTTTTGCCTATGGCATCACCGATGAGAGTTTTGCTGTAAACATGACCCACTTCCGCACAGGAAACTGGGACCACAAACGCGCCATAACCGTCAATCAGCTGGCAAATACAACCTGGATTCTCTCCACTGTTTGCGGGGCATTACTTGGTCAATTCATCCCCCGAGGTGCCTTTGGCACCGATTATGCCCTCACGGCCATGTTTCTGGCCCTGCTCCTCTTTCAGCTCCACAATATTGTCTACGTATTCACCGGAATGGCTGCTCTTGGAATTGGTGTGGCATGGTATTTACTTATTCCCGGTGACAGTTATATTATCGGATCATCTATCAGCGCCGCCACGCTTGGCTATTTTTTCAAACAGTATCGGGAAAAACACAAATGAATTTCCCCGACTATCTTTTTTTGTTTGCAGGTATGGGCCTTGTTACCTATCTTCCGCGCTGGCTGCCCCTCTTTTTTCTGGCACAGAGAGATCTGCCGAAATGGCTGGTTGACTGGCTAAGCTTGATTCCCGTAGCCATCCTCTGTGCACTACTTGCTCCTATTCTCTTTACCGATCAAAATTCGCGTTGTCTGGAACTTGGAAAGCCCGAACTTCTGGTGGCAATTCCCACCCTCCTTTTTGCGGTGAAGACAAAAAGTCTCGGAGGAACTGTGCTGGTAGGAATGGGCTTGTATTGGTTTTCAGGATTTCTGATACTGTAATTCAAGTTTCTGGCTTGTGGTAATCGATTGATTTGTTAAGTGATTTTTAAACTTTTTATCAAACATTTCAGACTGAAGCCGTTAAGGCTGAATATTGAAGGTAAAGAAAGTAACTATTCGCCATGCTACTGAACGACACAATATGTATCCGGAATCGGGGGACACGATCCCAATGCAAAAGACAAAGACGAATTGGGTCATGTCCCCAGTTTCCTACCAGCGTATTCGTTATGCAATTCTGACTCAAACTCAATTTCCGTGAATAGTTACGAAAGAAAAACCATTAACGGTACCAATGACCGACCTTACAACAACAATAGACTCCAAACCATCACCACCATCAAAAGAGAAAGAAAAACTGCAGCAGAGCCCTGATCTTTTGCCCGCCCGGAGAGTTCATGTAGATCTCCTCCAAACCTGTCGACCACGCTCTCGACAGCAGAATTGAGAATCTCAACAATCAAAACAAGACATATGCTGCCGACAAGCAGTACTTTTTCAACTCCACTCTCACCAAGAAAAGCCCCAAGGGGAATCAGAAAGACTGCCAGCAAGACCTCTACCCGAAAAGCTTCTTCTTCCCTGAAGGTAGCCGATAATCCCTGCAGAGAAAAAGTCGTGCTTTGAACGATTCTTCTTGTAAACAGACTACTGGTATGTTTTGCCATTGTATCGTAACCAACCGTTTATATGGCGACCGCCTGGATCATGATGCGTCCAGTGAATGACACCGCCCTGTGCCGTCCACTCATATTCACCATAAAACTCAACGGTATCACCTTTTTTCAATCCAGGGAGCCTGTCGGCCACATCGATATTATGCGCAACAAGTACTGTCTGCTCAGGATCCACCTGCAGGATAAATTTTTGATGCTGCGAACCCTTTCGATCATCACTCAGAACCTTTTTAACAACACCCTGGCCCTGAACCTGCAGATCACTCTGCTGATTAACAAAAGCAGTCTGCAGGGTGGTGTCAGACACACCAGGGGTAAGAGATGTAACTTCTGCTACCTTCTCTCCCTGTTGAGCCAGTAAATAAATAACTAATGCAAAAATGGCTAATAAAACATTATTTCTCTTTGTTTTGTTCATGCATCATCCTTCCAGTGCAGCCAAAACCACCTTGGCAACCTGATCATACCTTTCAGCAAAATGCACAGTAAACCCTTCTTTAATGTACTCTGGCAGAGTCTCAAAATCATCCCGGTTCGCTTCCGGTAAAATTAACTCGTTGATATCATTCCGTTTAGAGGCAATCACCTTCTCCTTAATACCTCCAACCGGAAGCACTGTCCCTGTCAGGGTCAACTCTCCTGTCATGGCAAGATTACGTTTAATTTTTTTCCCCATACCAAGACTCAGCAGGGCAGATGCCATGGTCACGCCGGCACTTGGCCCGTCTTTTGGTGTGGCCCCTTCTGGGACATGGAGATGGATGAAATTTTCATTAAAAAACTCTTTTTTTACTCCATAGCGCGCGGCATTGGATAGTAAAAAACTGTAGGCAATCTCAGATGACTCCCGCATAACATCGCCAAGCTGGCCGGTCTGTTTAAAACCCGCATGTTCACGTGGCACAGCAGTAGCTTCTACGGCAAGAGTAACACCCCCCAGAGCAGTCCAGGCAAGCCCCGTAATAACACCGATCCCTTTAATGCGAAATGTCTTTTTGAAAAATGGCTTTCCTAAAAATTCTTCTATATTTTTGACCGTTACTGAGAGCACAAGTTCCGGATCTTCAAGAAACCGGACTACGGCTTTGCGCACGATCTTTAACAGATGCTTTTCTGTTTTCCGAACACCGGCCTCACGGGCATAGCCCTCAATAAGAAGTCGTAAAGCGGCATCACTGATCCTTAACTGGCTCTTTTTGAGTCCTGCTTTTTCTAATGCTTTAGGCCAGAGATGATTCCTGGCAATAGTCATTTTTTCTTCAGTTATATATCCTGAAAGACGTATCATCTCCATCCGATCTAGTAGAGGGCCTGGAATACTGTCAAGCTGATTTGCTGTGCAGATAAAGAGGACCTTGGAAAGATCCACCCGAAGGTCAAGATAATGGTCAAGAAAGTCAGCGTTCTGTTCGGGATCAAGTACTTCAAGCAGGGCAGATGCCGGATCACCACGAAACGAAGCTCCAATCTTATCAATTTCATCCAGCATAATAACGGGATTGGCGGTCCTCGCTTCCTTGAGAGCCTGGACAAACTTTCCGGGCATGGATCCAATATAAGTGCGCCTATGTCCTTTAATTTCCGCCTCGTCTCGCATACCACCGAGACTGAAGCGATAAAACTCTCTCCCCATGGCGTCGGCAACGGAGTGGCCAATAGACGTCTTCCCGACACCCGGTGGACCAACGAGGAGCATTATAGAACCGGCTATTTCTTTCTTATAGGCGCCGACCGCAAGAAATTCGATGATCCGCTCCTTCACATCGTCAAGACTATCATGATCTCTGTCAAGAATCCTCCTTGCCTCTTGTATTCCAAGTTTATCTTTGGAAAACACACCCCAGGGAACAGAACTCATCCAATCAAGATAATTCCTGGTCACTGCATACTCCTGAGATCCCTTTTCAAGATAACTCAACTTTTTCAACTCATCTTCAATACGTTCGACTACCGGTTTAGGAGGATGTAGCGTCTCCAGCCGCTTTTCAAATTCCTCGGCATCGGATTTACGGTCATCCTTGGTAATGCCCAGCTCCTTCTGTATGGTTTTCAGCTGTTCCTTTAGAAAAAACTCTCGTTGTCGTTTAGAAATCTTAGTGTTGACATCCTTACTGATTTCACCGTGAAGCTTTGTAATTTCCACCTCTTTGTGGAGCAGTGGAAACACTCGCTGCATCCGTTTCAAAACCGGAATAGTTTCCAAAACCTTTTGCAGCTCATCTCCCGTTGCCGTTGTAAGAGTTGCTGCAAAATCGGTGAGGGGAGCGGGCTCACTTGGTGAAAAATACTGCAAAGCCTGTTTCAACTCTTCACCATGTAATGGATTGGCATGTACCAGCTCTTTTACCGCTGCAATGATAGAAAGTGCATAGGCCCTAGTCTCGGTATCGTTCAGAGTACTTTCCTGATCCTCATCGGGGTAATCTACCTCAACCAGAAATGGCACCTTGCTATTAAGCCATTTTTTTATACGAAACCGGCGCATACCCTGGCAGATAAAATGGATATTGGACTCTTCCATGGTGGGTTTTAAAATCTTTCCCACACACCCGATTTCAACAAAATCTTCTGGAGCAGTATTCTGGGCAGGAATGTTATTGGTATAGACCAACCCCACCAGTTTTTGATCGGTTTCACCAATTTTTTGTATGGTTTCCTGCCAGTATTCTCCCGACAAAACAATAGGTTGAACCTGTCCCGGAAAAAACGGACGACTGGCAATGGGTATAAGATAGAGGAACTTCGGGAGAATTTGGTTGGGAAGAGCAATATCACTCTGCTTACCGCCCTGACTTATCACCTCAGCTTCTGCATGGTTTGCATTTTTATTTTCCATATATTGTACTCCCGCATGTTCGACACGAATCGATTGGAATCAGTTTTCCCGGACACAAAACAAGCTTTTATAAAGTCTACCAGTTACCACTAAAAAAGAAAAATTTTTCAGGTGCTTCGTCAACTACTTCAAGTTATAATAATCACCACTTGATAACTCACAAGTCAAAGACAAGTAAAAACAGGAGAGTAGCTTCCCGTGATCCGTATCGGCATTCTTTCAGACACCCATATCAGCAGCCTCTCACCGTGGTTCGTGAAACAGGTTCAACTTGCCTTTACTGAGTGCTCCATAATACTTCACGCAGGAGATTTGACTGATATCTCCATCCTGACAGCTTTTGAAGGAAAAGAAGTGCATGCGGTATATGGAAACATGTGTGAGACATCCTCCTTCCACACACTTCCTCATGACAAAATTATTAAAATTGATGGCTATAGCATAGGGCTTTGCCACGGTGCCGGTGCCAGACATAATATTGAAGAACGCATGTGGGATCTCTTCCCAACTGCCGACTGTATCGTTTATGGCCATACTCATTTCGCGGTAAATCATCAATTGGCCAAAACACTTTTCATCAATCCCGGTTCTTTTGCTACCACCGGTCGTTATGGTGCACCTGGAAGTTATGCAATTCTGACCATTGATGAGAAAGGTTTACATGCATCCCTCCATCAGTTTGCTGAACCGCAGCTATGAAAACACTTATGGCGCCCTGGCGTATGGAGCATGTGCAGGGAAAAGCAGCAAAGGTTTCCGGATGTCTTTTTGAACCACCAGGCACAAATCCTTTTGACAGGGATTTACTGCTTCTCTATCGAGACAAGGAAAACGTTGTCCTCTTGAACAGATTTCCCTACGCCAACGGACATCTCCTAATTGCCCCAATTAGACACATTGCATGTATTTCATCACTGAAAACCAGTGAACAAAACTCACTTATGAATATGATCACAGAAGCTACACAAATACTCCGTAAGCACTTGCAGCCAGATGGTCTCAACGTGGGGTGCAATCTTGGAAGTGTTGCAGGGGCAGGAATTGCTGACCATCTCCATTTCCACATTGTTCCCCGCTGGGAAGGTGATCATAATTTCATGACGGTGCTCGCAGAGGTCCGCTCAATCCCTGAGCACCTCCACACAACCTTTGACAGGCTTCTGCCTCCTTTCCAGGAACTGCTTCACGGCGGGAACAAGAAACAATGACTATGGCACCAAAACTCACCCCCATGCTCCAGCAATATTTAGGGATCAAAGAACAGCACCCGGATACCATCCTCTTTTACAGGATGGGAGATTTCTACGAAATGTTCTTTGAAGATGCTGAGATAGCCTCCAAAATTCTTGGAATCACCCTGACTTCACGCAACAAAAAAAATGCGGCCGACAAAGTTCCCATGTGCGGAATACCCTATCATGCAGCAAGCACCTATCTTGCAAAACTTGTAAAATCCGGACGCCGTGTCGCTATCTGTGAACAGACCGAGACACCCGATGAGGCAAAGGGAATTGTCCACCGTGAAGTTGTTCGGATCGTTTCGCCTGGTGTGGTAACCGATTCAGGGCTTCTTGATGATAAGGACAACCTCTACGTAGCAGCAATCAGCTCCAGAGTAAAAGGCGCTGAGCTTCTCTACGGAATAAGCTTTCTCGATCTTTCCACAGGCGCCTTTTTTCTTGGTGAATTTGCTGATGCTGAGCACAATGGTGATGCCATCCTTGACCAGCTCACCCGTATGACTCCTGCAGAACTGCTTGTAAACGAAAACGATAAGGCATCACTCAACGACCTTATCAATACCGCAACAACTCTACTTCCAGGGCTCTGCGTCACCTACCGTCCTGCAACGCACTTTCATTTTGGCAACAGTGAAGGACTCCTTATAGAACATTTTCAAGTAAGCAACCTTGCAGGTTTTGGCTGCAGCACATTTAAACAGGGGATAATTGCTGCAGGAGTGCTTCTTGAGTATATCATAGAAACTCAGAAAAGCGATATCAGTCATATTGAAAAGCTGACTCCCATTGATCTTGAACTCATCCTCCAGATTGATGATTCATCGCGTAGAAATTTGGAGCTCACCCAGACAATTATTGGTTCCCAACGTGAAGGTTCCCTCCTCTCCGTGCTCGATCATACCTGTACTCCCATGGGTGCAAGAATGCTGAAACAGGAAATTCTTTTCCCGCTTCAGGATGTTGCCCGTATTAATGGTCGACTTGGCGCAGTACAGTTTCTTCATGGTAACACATCCATTCGTAATACCTTCAGAGAACTTCTCACAACTATCTACGATATGGAAAGGCTCAACAGCCGTATGGTACTCGGCAATGGTAATGGCCGCGATATGCTGGCCCTGAAACAGTCCCTTGCCAGGCTCCCTGCCATAAAAGAACTGTTACTGAAGTGCGATGCTAAGCGTATTCATACCCTTGGAGATGATCTTGATATCCTCGACGACCTCTACCAGCTCCTTGAAACCACCATCAACGAAGAAGCCCCTATTACCCTGCGTGAAGGCAGATTAATAAAGGAAGGATACAACGAAGAACTAGATGAACTGGTAAATATCCAGCGTCACGGGAAACAGCTTATTCTTGATCTTGAATCCGAGGAACGAAAAGCCACGGGTATTGCAAAACTTAAAGTTGGATTCAATAAGGTCTTTGGCTATTTTATAGAGGTTAGCAGGCTTCAATCTGCAAATGTTCCTGAAACCTATATTCGCAAACAGACTCTAGTCAATGCTGAACGCTTTATCACCCCAGAACTCAAAGAATTTGAAACAAAGGTTCTCGGAGCACAGGACAGAAGACTTGAACTTGAATATCAACTTTTCACAGACATCCGTTCACAACTGGCTACCGAAAGTTCCCGGTTGTTAAAAAGTGCTGCATTACTCGCCAAAGCCGATTTTCTCGTCTGTCTTGGTGAGGTTGCCCACCGCCATCGTTATAAATGCCCGGTTGTTAACGACACAGACGTCATAGATATCATAGAAGGCAGACATCCGGTAATTGAACGTTCTCTTCCAAGCGGAAAATTTGTTCCCAATGATGTGCACCTTGACCAGGAAAAAGAAGAAGTGTTGATCATAACCGGCCCGAATATGGCTGGAAAATCTACGATACTTCGCCAGACTGCACTCATAGTTCTTATGGCCCAGATGGGTTCCTTTGTTCCAGCCAAGACTGCCACTATTGGTGTGGTTGACCGAATTTTCACCCGGGTCGGTGCCATGGATGATCTCCGACGTGGCCAGTCAACTTTTATGGTTGAGATGAATGAGACGGCCAATATCCTCAACAATGCTACGGAAAAAAGCCTGGTTATCCTGGATGAAATCGGACGAGGCACCTCAACCTTTGATGGCCTATCCATTGCCTGGGCTGTTGCAGAGGACCTTGTCCAAAAAAATGACAAGGGTATTAAGACACTCTTTGCTACCCACTATCACGAGCTTACGGATCTTGCAAAAACCGAGGAACGGGTTCGAAACTATTCCATTGCCGTACGTGAATGGAATGATACTATCATCTTTCTCCACAAACTTGTGAAGGGTGGCACCAATCGATCCTATGGCATTCAGGTTGCTGCCCTTGCTGGCGTTCCCGATCGTGTTGTCAAGCGTGCCGGTGAAATCCTCAGGAATATTGAAGGTGGAGAATTTAATCATGACGGGACACCGAGTATTGCCAAAAGTGCTCATCCAAAGAAAACTCGCAGAAAAACACATCCCAACCAATTGTCTCTCTTTCCGCAAACGCAACAGGATCCATTGCGAGCCCTGCTTGAATCTCTTAACGTTGATGATCTCAGCCCACGCCAGGCTCTGGATGTAATATACGAACTTACGAAGCTATTGAATTAATGGTACTCTTGATCAATTAATCATTCCAATTTTATTACGTATTTTCATGCCTGATAAGCGTATTTTCTTTTGCCTTCAGCAATTCTTTTAGGTATACTTGTGTAAACATGGTAAATGATACTGTTTATTTGGTATTTTTGTTATTTCGTACACTGCTGTTTCCCATCTGAAAAAGTCCCTAACAAGGTGTAATGCTAAGATCTTTTCCAATTTTTATACTTTTGCTAATACTCAACCTTCCCCTGTATGCTGACTTTTGCTCAGCTACCGAGGTTAAGGACGATTCTTCTAATTTTGGCACTATTGAGAAACGTTACCAGCAGGCCAAATTCTACTACAACGAGCTTCACACAAACACAGCACTTGGTGCCTCCCGAGACAACTGGCTTAACGGGGTTCGTAATTTCAGAAAAATATATCTTACCGGTCCAAAATCTGAATTTGCAGCTCCTAGTCTTTATATGCTTGGACGTATGTATGCCAAGATGTATCGTCGTTTCAAGAAAGATTTAGACCTGCAGGAATCACTCTCCTACTATCATGATGTTTCAGATCTTTTCCCTGATAACAGTCTTGCCGATGATGCCCTTTACGCCACTGGAAACCTCAATCTTGAAAAAATAAAGAACCCCCAAAAGGCCGCAGTTAACTACACCCGTATTATTGCTGATTATCGAAATGGTGATATGTACGCCCACGCCTCCGATAAGCTTAAAATGCTTTCCCAGGAATATGATATTCCCTTACCCGATACCATGCTTAAGCGGACCTATCTTGAGAACCTCAATTACGTGCTCCCGGTAAAATACTGGTCGTCCAAAAGTTATACCCGGGTCGTTATAAAGGCATCCGGTCCTGTCCGATACCAGGAAAGACTACTTGAAAAAAACGGAACCAAACCCAGAAGACTTTACCTTGATTTCCAACAGTCCTACATAGACCCTAAATACCGTTCACCAGTTCCCATTGAAGATGGCTTGTTAAAGCAAATCCGAACTGGGCAGTTTACTCCTGAAGTTGTTCGGGTCGTGCTCGATATAGAATCTATTTCGGATTACAAGATTTTCAGTTTACCAGATCCTTTTCGTGTGGTGATTGATGTTCGCGGCGAACCAAAACTTTCTTCAGATAAGCCGGCAAAGATTACCCCTAAACCTCCTGTTCAGGTTGCATCAGAAGAATCACCCGATCTTCTTATTGTAAATTCCATGAAAGAGTTGGTTGTTCTCGAGGATTTTAAGAAGATTGCAGTAAATACCAGTGAAGCCATTGCCAGTCCCAAAGAAAGTGATGAGCAGATCACTAAAGAAAAGCTATCCCTTGCACAGCAACTTGGACTTGGCGTCAGAAAGATTGTTCTTGATCCGGGCCACGGTGGAAAAGATCCTGGTGCATCTGCTTTCGGACTCAAAGAAAAGAATATCGTCCTTGCAATAGCCCAAAAACTTGCTCCAATTTTATCTAAAGAGACCGGAGCAGAGGTCATTCTCACCCGTGATACCGATATTTTCATTCCACTTGAGGAACGAACTGCCATAGCAAACACCAACGAGGCGGATTTATTCATTTCCCTCCATATCAATGCTCACCCTTCCCCTAAGGTTCATGGTCTTGAGACCTATTACTTGAATTTATCAACAAATGCCGAGGCCATGCGAGTCGCCGCTTTTGAGAATGCAACCTCTACCCATCAGATGAGTGATTTACAGGATATACTTTCTGATATCTTACAGAATTCCAAAATAAATGAGTCCTCCAGACTTGCAGGATTCGTACATAAGTCACTGTGTACTGGAATGGGCGCTGCCCAGAACCAAAAATTTAAGAATCTAGGAGTTAAACAGGCACCATTTTATGTTTTGATTGGGGCAGAGATGCCAGCTATCCTGATTGAAATTGCTTTTATAACTAACCCTGTAGACTCGGATAATCTTAGTACAGATTCATTCCTTGATATCGTTGCCGATGATATCGTCTCAGGAGTGCAGAGTTATATTCATTCTACTGCTGCAAGTCTGTAGGTTAAGAAGGCTGAAGAAGTATTGTTAATTCGAAGCAAAAAGGCTCTAAATTCCGTAGAATTTAAAGCCTTTTTTTTGAGGGGTTATCTTGTAGACGAATCGGCTATGCTGACTCGTACGATATCAGGTAATATGATTTAAGGGACTACCAATCAATTTGATCGCAGAGGAATTCCCTGTCTTCTTTGAGATCCTGGCCATTGAGAAACCTTTCAATGGACTCAGCAGCAACCTTACCCTGATACACTGCCTTGGCAACAGTCTGTGGACCAAGTACGTTATCTCCAGCAGCAAACATAAATTTAAGAGAAGTCTGTAGGGTCTGAGGATCTGTATTGTAGGTTCCCCATGACATCAGATCGATATCCTGTCCCTTATCTGCGGTATGATCTACATTCTGACTGATTGCCGGGATAATGGAATCAGCCTCAATCATGAAATTGGATCCCTCCTGAATTACAGGACGTCGGCGCCCTGACTCATCTGGCTCACCAAGTTCCATCCTGATACATTCAACCTTTGTGAGTTGTCCGTTTTCAGAATGTATCTTCACTGGTGCTGCGAGGAACTCTACACGAACTCCCTCCTCTTCAAGATGATGTATTTCAGCGGCTGAAGCCGGCATCTCCTCACGGCTTCTCCGGTAGAGAATAAAGACTTCGGTAGAACCAAGGCGAAGTGAGGTTCTTGCAACATCAATAGCTACATTACCGCCGCCTACAACCACTACTTTTTTACCAAGATTAAGCTTTTCACCAAGATTCACCCGCCTCAGATAATCAACACCATGAAGAACCCCCTGAGTAGTTTCTTCATCATCCAGGCCAAGTTTTCTGCTGGCATGGGCTCCAACACCATTAAATATGGCATCAAATCCTTCATCACGGAGATCCTCTATGGTTTTATCTTTTCCGATGACAGTGTTCGTATGAAGAGTAACTCCACAGTGCTTCAGTGTATCAATCTCGGCATTGATTATATCCCTTGGAAGCCTAAATGGTGGAATTCCTACAGTAAGCATTCCACCATAAAGCGGGAGGGATTCAAAAACGGTACATGGAATTCCCTTATGGGCGAGCCAGTAAGCAACTGTCATACCGGCAGGTCCTGACCCAATAACAGCGACTTTTTTATCTCCAGGGATACCACAGGCAGATTGCATCGGTTTCTTATTCTCTACCATCCAGTCGACAATAAAACGCTCAAGCATTCCTATAGAAACAGACTGCCCCTTCCCCTTACCACGGATGCAAGATCCCTCACATTGAAACTCATGGGGACAGACACGGGAACAGATTGCTGGCATGGAGGAAGTTTCTCGAATTTTCCAGTAGGCTTCTTCAAAATTCTTTTCACGAAGTAAGGCGACAAAAGCAGGAATATTATTATGGATGGGGCAGCCCTGAATACAGGTTGGTTTCTTACACTGCAGACAGCGTTCAGCTTCAAGGACTGCGGTAAATTCGCTAAACCCTTCAACTATCTCATCGAAGTTCTTCACTCGCTCACCTGGAGTCATTTCCACAGGCATTTGTCGAGCAATACCCATACGTTCCTTCGCTTTCATACACACACCTCAAAAAGATAGATTATAGACATAAAAGATACTGATACAAAAAGATAAAAAAAAAGGTCGTCCCAGAGGACGACCTTTTCATATTACTATAAATTACTTAATCAAGCAATCTTAGATGCCTTGATTCGTGCTAATGCGCGTTGTAAAGCAGCTTCTGCTCGCATCTGATTAAACTGGTCATCATGCGCTGCAGCCTGTGACATGCGTTTTTCCGCACGCTCTTTGGCCTTCATAGCTCTATCCACATCAATACTGCTACCAGCCTCGGCGCTTTCGACAAGAAAAGTAATTTTATTATTGGAGACTTCAGAGAAGCCTCCGCTAATCATCAAACTTTTCCGATCTTTTCCCTGCTCATAGGTCAGGAGTCCGATTTTAATAGTAGAGAGGAATGGAGCATGATTGGCCAATACACCAAAGTCACCACCATAACCAGGTGCGTTAACGATATCAACTTCCTCGTTAACAACAGCACCGGCTGGAGTCACTACTTCCAAATGTATTTGTTGTGCCATTATATATCCTCGTTTTCTTGTCAGTTAACTTAGGCTTTTGCTTTTGCAGCAGCTTCTTTCTCAAGAGCTTCAGCAATAGAACCAACCATATAGACAGAGTTTTCAGAAATACCATCATGCTTGCCTTCAAGGATTTCCTTGAAACCAGAAACGGTATCTTCAACTGAAACGAATTTACCAGCCATACCGGTAAAAACCTCAGCAACTGTAAATGGCTGTGAAAGAAAACGCTGAATCTTACGAGCACGTCCAACAAGCACCTGATCTTCCTCAGAGAGCTCATCCATACCAAGGATAGCAATAATATCCTGAAGATCTTTATATTTCTGCAAAGAAATCTGGACACCACGAGCAACATCATAATGTTCCTGACCAACAACATTTGGATCAAGAATACGTGAAGTTGAATCAAGTGGATCAACTGCAGGATATATTCCAAGCTCAGCAATCTGACGAGAAAGAACAACAGTACCGTCAAGATGGGCAAAGGTGGTTGCAGGAGCAGGATCGGTAAGATCATCCGCAGGTACATAAACACACTGTACAGCAGTAATGGATCCTTTGGTGGTAGATGTAATACGCTCTTGAAGACCACCAAGATCTGTTGCAAGTGTTGGCTGATAACCAACAGCTGATGGAATACGACCAAGAAGGGCGGAAACCTCAGAACCAGCCTGGGTGAAACGGAAGATATTATCTACGAAGAAAAGAACATCCTGTCCCTCTTCATCACGAAAGTACTCAGCAGCGGTAAGGCCGGTAAGTGCTACACGAGAACGAGCTCCTGGAGGTTCAGTCATCTGACCATAAACGAGAGCAGCTTTTGGCAGTACGCCGGACTCTTTCATTTCGTTGTACAGATCGTTTCCTTCACGGGTACGCTCACCAACACCGCAGAATACAGAAATTCCACCATGATGCATGGCGATATTATTTACCATCTCCATCATAATAACGGTCTTGCCACAACCAGCACCACCGAACAGACCCATTTTTCCACCCATTGGGAATGGAACGAGAAGATCGATTACTTTGATACCTGTTGCAAGTACACGAACTTCGGTATCAAGGTCAGTAAAATCAGGGGCATTACGATGAATAGGCTTTTTTTTAGTGTCATCAATAGCTCCTAATCCATCAACAGGACGACCTACAACGTTCATGATTCGTCCAAGGGCCGGCTGACCAACAGGAATTGTGATAGGAAGTTCACTGTCACGAGCTTCCATACCACGAACAAGTCCATCGGTTGCGTCCATGGCGATACAGCGGACTGCATTATCACCGAGATGCAGTGCTACTTCGATAACAAGGTTATCAGCATCATCGTTGATTCCTGGATTGGTTACAAACAGTGCATCCAAAATTCTTGGTAGTTTACCAGCTTCAAACTCAACATCAACAACAGGTCCAACTACTCGTGTTATTTTTCCTACGTTTTGCTCACTCATCGGGATATCTCCCTCCTCAAAGTATTAAATTTGCGTATGGTTATTATCCCTTAAGGGCTTCGGCGCCGCCAACGATATCCATCAGCTCTCCGGTAACTGCAGCCTGTCTTGCTTTGTTGAAAACAAGGGTAAGGTCGTTAACAATATCCTTACATGCGTTAGTAGCATTATCCATGGATGTCATTCGTGCAGCATGTTCAGATGCACCAACTTCAAGCATGGCATTATAAATAATAACATTCAGATACAGTGGCTGCATTACATCCATAATCTCTTCGGTAGAAGGCTCATAGATATAGTCTCCAGCCTGCTTCTTCGTTTCTTCTCCTTCACTCTCAATAGGAATGATGGGAAGCATATCTTGAGCTACAGGTCGCTGTACGGCAACCGACTTAAAACTTCCAAAAATTACTTCAACTTTATCTGCAGCACCATTTAGAAAATTGGCCGCTACATCCTGGGCAATCTCTCTGGCATTAAACATCTGGAAATCACCCATGATATCAAGAAACTCAGAGCGAATTGTGCCGACTTTCTTAAGGGATTGTTTTCCTTTTTTACCAACACAAACAAGGCTGACTTTCTTTCCTTCAGCTTCATACTCACGCATTTTCTTTACCGCGAGTTTTATGATGTTTGCATTAAAAGATCCACAGAGTCCTCTGTCAGATGTAACAACGACCAGCTCAACAGTCTGTACATCCCTTACTTCCATAAGGGGGAATTGAGCTGTATTGCCGCCACCTGACAAGTTTGACATGGCCTCATTAAACTTATCAGCATAAGGACGGAAATTTTCCATCTTCAACTGAGCACCTCGGAGTTTCGCCGAAGCGACCATGTTCATGGCCGATGTGATCTGCGATGTCTTTTTGACACCAACGATCTTGTCTTGAACGTCTTTTAAACTAGGCATATCAAGCGTTCTCCTCTATTATTTGAGACCCTTGGTTGCCTTAAAAGTTTCACCGAAGGCATCAAGTGCCGTGTTCAGTTTAGCTTTAATGGCATCAGTGAATTCTTCCTGCTCTTTGAGGTCTGCAAAGATTGAGGCATCATTTGATTCAATATAACTGAACACTTCATCTTCATAGTCTCTCATGGTTTCGACTGGAAGGCTATCAAGATATCCATTGGCACCTGCATAAAGAATGGTGACCTGTTTCTCCATAGGAAGAGGCGCATACTGAGGCTGCTTAAGAATTTCAACCAGACGTTCACCACGGGTAAGCTGTGCCTGAGTTGCAGCATCAAGGTCAGATCCAAAGGCAGCAAATGCAGCCAATTCACGAAACTGAGCAAGATCCAGACGAAGGGTACCTGCAACCTGTTTCATGGCTTTCACCTGCGCAGCGCCACCAACACGGGATACAGAGAGACCAACATTAATGGCAGGACGAACACCTGAGAAGAACAGGTTTGGTTCAAGGTAAACCTGACCATCTGTAATGGAGATAACGTTTGTAGGAATAAAAGCTGAAACATCACCAGCCTGGGTCTCAATGATGGGAAGCGCAGTAAGTGAACCGGCACCAAGCTCATCAGAAACCTTTGAAGAACGCTCAAGAAGACGTGAATGGTTATAAAAAATATCACCAGGATATGCCTCACGTCCAGGTGGACGACGAAGCAACAGAGAGAGTTCACGATATGCAACAGCCTGCTTTGAAAGATCATCATAAACGATGAGTGCATGCTGACCATTGTCACGGAAATATTCGCCCATGGAAGTTCCAGCAAATGGTGCGACGTACTGCATTGGAGCAGGATCAGAGGCACAAGCTGCAACAACCGTGGTGTATTCCATGGCACCATGTTTTCTCAATGCTTCAACAATGAGTGCTACAGTTGATTTTTTCTGGCCAACTGCTACGTAGACACAATGGACATCGGTATCTTTCTGGGCAATAATTGCATCAACACAAAGTGCTGTTTTACCAATCTGCCTATCACCAATAACAAGCTCACGCTGTCCACGTCCAACAGGAGTCATAGCATCAACTGCTTTTGCGCCTGTGTAACATGGTTCATGAACACCTTTACGGGCAATAACACCAGGGGCAAGTACTTCAATCTTGGAGCTCAGCTTGGCGTTAATTGCACCCTGTCCATCAATTGGAAAACCGATACCATCAACAACACGGCCTTCCATCTCAGGTCCAACTGGAACCTCTGCAATTTTTCCGGTACGTTTAACAAGGTCACCCTCTTTAATACCTGAAACAGAACCAAGGATAGCACAACCTACGTTATCTTCCTCAAGGTTGAGGGCAAGTCCCATGATACCGCCAGGAAACTCAAGAAGTTCCATGGCCATACAATTTTTGACTCCGTAAACACGGGCAATACCATCACCAGCGGAGATGACCGTACCGGTCTCATTCAGGTCAATACTGGTTTCGTACTCACCAATCTGATCTTTTATAATCTGACTGATTTCTTCGGCTTTGATTTGCATTGCTACTCTCTCCCCTTAATGGAATCTTTTAAACTCGCAAGTTGTGTTCTGATACTTCCGTCCAATTCAAGATCTCCAACCTTGGCAATAACACCGCCGATGATTGAAGCATCTACACTGGTTGTCAGTTTCACATTCTTGCCAGTAAGCTTTTCTAATGTTGCCTGCACTTTGGCCTGCAATTCATCACTCAATTCTACTGCCGAGACCACGCTGCCGTGACTGACATTGTTTTCCTCGTCAACCATGATCTGGAATTCTTCTGCTATCTCTGGAAGAACACCAGCACGCTTTTTCTCCACCAGCAGGTTGAGAAAATTGCCCATCACTTTATCAACACCCATGGAGGCAACAATACCTTCCATTACCTTTTCACGAACATCCATCGGGTAGAGTGGATTAGTCAAAGAATCTGCAAGACTACTGTCCGATGCAAAAACTCCATTCAATCCCTGAAGAGCATCACTGTACTCATCAAACTTGCCATTTTCCTTACACACTGCAAACAGTGCCTTGGCATATCGTCTTGCTAAAATTATCTGTTTCACTGGACGGCCCCTACTTTATCTAAGTAATCTTCGATAATCTTGACCTGATCGTCAGCTGTCAGATTCTTAATGATTAACTCCTCAGCCATAACAGCAGCCTGCTCGGTAGCACTTGTCTTCAGTGCTCGTTTCGCAGCTGTAATCTCATTAGCAATCGCCATCTCAGTAGAACGCTTGATATCATTTGCAGATTTTTCTGCAGCTTCTATGATCCTGACTTTTTCTATCTCAGCCTGAGCCATAGCTTTCTCTACGATACTATCAACATCCTTTTCGACAGATTCAAGTTTTGCAGAAAATTCCTTGTAGGCCTTTTCAGCTTCAACTTTTTTTGCCTCGAGATCTTCAATCTCATCTCTGATTTGTTTGCGACGTGCCCCGAGACCATTGGCAATCGGTTTTGCGCCAAACTTCACCAGAATGATCATCAGGACGATGAAGTTCATCACCCTCCAGCCGAGATCCTTAAGTTTTGCAGGTGACAGACTATCCACCACGGCACCATGTCCGCCAGCCGCAGCTTCTCCGTGAAGCGCTGCACCTTCTGCTGCGTGCCCTTCAACTATTGCGTGGCCGGCATTTGCTTCACCAGCCATCTCAGCAGATGCATGAGCATCCGCCGTGGGCATCCCCTCACCTGTCGCTGCTGTAGTTCCGTGGTCAGAAGCCCAGACACTTCCTGCTGCCAGGGCAAACCACAGAATCAGCGCAACAAGTGCACTTTTCCCGATTGTTCGCTTCATTCCCCTCATCCTTACAGACTCCTTCCCAAAATTTTTCCTGCCATGGCAGAAGCAAATCCATCAAGTCCGGCTTCAAGATCCTTCCGAGCAGCCTCAACCTGGGATTTAATATCTACCAGCTGTTTATTTTTATCAGCATCAGCTTCAGACTTGATTGCAGCGAGTTTCTCTTCACCGGCAGCTTTTGCTCCGGCGCGCGCATTATCAAGTGCATCCTTGGCCCGAGTGGAAGCCTTATGCATTTTTTTGTCTACTTCTTCCTGGCGCCTGCGGGCGTTATCTTCGTACTTAGTTACATCGTCGCGCATGCCTTGCAACTTGACTTTCCTTTCCTGCAAGATCTTCAGAACCGGCTTGTAGATGACTCCATTAAGAAGAAACATCAGAACGAAAGCATTCACGATCTGAAGAAACAGGGTGATATCCATTGAAACCATTTTGTCTGCTCCTGATTAGCTAAGATAACTCAAAAAAATCGCCCAAAATGAATGGTGATTCACAACACGAAAAACGGTTCTACCGCATATAGACTGTACTGTCAACGTTTTTATAAGAGTATAAGGGGCTTGAATTTCTCATTTTGAAGGACATTGTTTTAAACAATCGCTCTATTTATTTCACTATTCCCTATAATTACAATATACAGATCATTTTAAAATAATATCATCACAACTAACATCTAAATTTTTGTGGCAGTCGCTTAGATACTTTCTCACTCAAAAACCAAAAAAAGAGGTCTCTCTCCTGCAGCAATTTTCCTACCAAATAGATACCTCCATGGCCTACTGTACCCGTAATCTGGATTTACAGACTGAAGGTCACAGTAGTGCTCTTTCCCTTCATCCTAAAGACCTTATCATTTTCCTTTGCCCAACAGCTCCCGGACAAATTCATGGACAGAAGCGATGGCCTCACTCATCTTGTCGGGCATGGTTCCACCTGCCTGTGCCATATCGGGCCTGCCTCCTCCCTTGCCGCCTACAATAGCAGCAACCCGGTTCACCAGCTCACCAGCCTTGATCATCTTGGTAAGATCTTTTGACACAATGGCAAGCAATGCGGCCTTGCCATTAATCTCACCACCAAGGACTGCAACTCCGGTCCCCATATCATCGCGCATCCTGTCACCAACTTCACGCAAAGTCTTAGGGCTATCCAATGGAATAACAGCGGCAACAACTTTAATACCCTCTATTTCTTTTGCACCATTCAGAAGATCACCAAGGTCGGACGTTGCCAGCTGGGTAGATAATTCAGCAACCTGTTTTTCAAGGCGCTTGGTGGTACCTGCCATGCTCTCAAGGCGAGCCACAATATCTTCAGGATGGACGTTTAAAAGCTCGCAGACATCATGTTCTCTTCTGGCTTGGCTGAGAACTCTCTCCTGGGCAGCACTTCCGGTTACAGCCTCAATTCTGCGCACACCAGCTGCGATACCGCCTTCCGAAATAATCTGGAAGAGGCCAATCCCACCCGTTGCTGCAACGTGCGTTCCACCGCAGAGCTCTTTGGAAAAGTCGCCTAGACTTACCACGCGAACACTGTCTCCATATTTTTCGCCAAAAAGAGCTGTTGCTCCCTCTTCAATCGCCTGATCCCGATTAAGAACCGCTGTGCTGGTACTAACATTCTCTCGAATCTTTTCATTGACCCGTCTCTCGATGGACTCTCTTTCATCCAGTGATAACTGTGAAAAATGGGTAAAATCAAAACGAAGTCGTTCAGGTGTTACCTGGGAACCCGCCTGCTTGATATGATCACCAAGGAGTTCTTTTAAGGCGGCCTGAAGCAAATGAGTAGCTGTGTGATTTGAAGCGGCATCATTACGCCTGTTCGCCAGTACCTGAAGCTGAACGTTGCGTCCTGTACTCAGTGTTCCTCTGGAGACCTTCACACTATGCAGGATAATGCCCTCACCCTCCGCCATGGTTCCATAAACCTCAGCTTCACCGTCCTTCCAAGTAACAGTACCCTTATCCCCTGACTGGCCACCGGATTCCGCATAAAATGGGGTTGTACTTACGAAAAGCTGCCCCTCTGCTCCCTGTGCCAGCTCTTTGCATACATTCCCCTCATGATCGAGAAGACCATACACCTCTGCTTCAGAACCCAGCCCTCCATAGCCTACAAATTTACTTTTCCGACCGCTTTCAATAAGCTCTTTGACCCCCTTTCCGAGAAGTCGTACATTCTCGCCCTTGCGTGAAGCACGGGACTGGGATCGTTGTTTCTCCATGGCTGCAACAAAGCCGTCATTATCAAATTCCATACCGCGTTCAAGTGATATATCGCGAACAATGTCCACCGGAAAACCGAAGGTGTCGTAGAGTTTGAAAACAAATTCTCCGTTTATGAGCTTGTCGCCGCCCCGGTCAAGACGCTCGATTTCCTCGTCAAGCATGTTCAAGCCATGTTCCAGAGTTTCTCCGAAACGTAGCTCTTCATTATTCACAACCTTGGCAAGAAGATCGGCGCAACTCTTCAGGTGAGAGTGAGCGTCTTTCATAGTATCTGTTACCACAGCAGTCACAGCATCCAGAAAGGGTTTGTTCAGGCCAAGGTTACGACCATAACGAATGGCACGCCGCATAACCCGACGTAGCACATAGCCGCGCCCCTCGTTTGAGGGAAGGACACCGTCTGCCACTAAAAATGTGGTGGCACGAGCATGATCAGCAATAACGCGCATGGCAGTGGTATCAGCCTGATCTGCTAAATAGTTTCGTCCTGACAACTCTTCAAGCTTCCGAATGACAGGTTGAAAGAGATCGGTATCGTAATTATTGAATTTACCCTGGAGAACTGCAGCCACACGTTCAAGGCCCATTCCTGTATCAATGCTGGGCCGTGGCAGTGGAGTCATTGTGCCATCCTGAGAACGGTTAAACTGCATAAAGACAAGATTCCACAATTCTAGAAAGCGATCGCAATCGCAACCAACGGCACAATCGGGACGATCGCAACCGGCCTCTCGCCCCTGATCGATATGAATTTCGGAACATGGTCCGCAGGGTCCGGTATCTCCCATGGCCCAGAAATTATCTTTTTCTCCGAGGCGAACAATACGCCCCTTGGGAAGGTCTTCAACTTTTTCCCAGAGTGCAAAGGCTTCATCGTCGTCGTCGAAAACAGAAATCCACATTTGCTCTGCGGGAAGTTGCAGTTCTTGAATAAGAAACTCCCACGCAAATTTAATAGCATCCTCTTTGAAATAATCGCCGAAGGAGAAGTTACCGAGCATTTCAAAAAATGTGTGATGACGTGCGGTGTAGCCAACGTTTTCGAGATCATTGTGTTTGCCGCCAGCACGGACACAGCGTTGACTGGTGACAGCCCGGTTGTAGTCTCGCTTGTCCTCTCCCATAAATACCGTTTTAAACTGTACCATTCCGGCGTTTACAAAGAGCAGGGTTGGATCATCCTGGGGAACGAGAGATGAACTCTCCACATGGGTGTGATTATGTTTTTCGAAGTACTCGATAAAGCGCTTGCGGATTTCTTTTCCTTTCATGGCGTATTCTTTGCTTTTTTGTTTTTATTATTTTTAGTTTGGGTTGTCTGGTTTCTTATAAGCGAACTAAGGAACGGGAGATAAATAGCCGGATAGTGTTTCAGGCAGCACCTGATTTACTACTCCCCTGGAAGTTGGGCTTTAGCCCTTCCAAAAAGCGTAATCGGCGGGACTGAAGTCCCGGTTCCAGGAGCTTACTTTGTGCAAATTATTAAATTACTATTCCCCAGACAACTACTTATTTAAATATAGTGTTATACGATATGAGGCAGGACTTCTTTAAATTGAGCTGTTCCAGCTTGTCCAAGCAGTTCATAGAGTATCATTTCAGCCGGTCCCACTACCGCACCAATATCACGTAGACGAGCCAGCCCTAAATTATAATTTTCTTCTGTCCGAGATGACACTCCATCTGCAACAATCCAGGGTGTAAACCCAATTTTCTGTAGTCCAAGAGCAGTCTGATAAATGCAGATATGTGTCTCAACACCAACGAGTATTGCGGTATTCACTTCCGTCGGCAGTGAAGCTACCAACTCCCTTGTCTCGGTATTGGCCAACCCATTAAATTCCGTTTTATCAGGCCTTGGGATACCAGGCATCAGCTTTTCTATATCTGTAACATAGAGTCCAAGCCCTTTTTTATATTGGGTGTTGCCAATAATCGGTATTCCCAGGATCTTTGCACAATGTACCATTGTAATAATCGTATCGCTGACCCTGTCAGCTTCATATATTTGGCTCATCAAACGTTCTTGAGGGTCAATTATATGCAGATAGCAATTTTCTGATTTTAGCATTTTTTTCACCCGCGATTCTTGTAATACATGCTTCTTTCCTTATAACTGTTGAGCGTGACACAATATTACCCTAGGTTCAGAGCTGTAACTGTTCAGAAGTGCCACATCTTCCTTAAACCAAAAAAACGCATCCGTAAAGATTACGGATGCGTTTTTTCTCTACCGAGAGGCAGATATACTACTCATCATTCTTAATGATCCACTGCACCTTTAGATCCCATAGGAACACGAATGTCCTCTACAAGATGCTGAATGTGCTCTGGTGGTGGGGCAGTAAAGCTTGAAACAGTAATCGCAACAGCAAAGTTGATCAGTGCGCCAATGGCACCAAAGGAACCTGGAGAGATACCCATGATCCAGTTAGCAGCAGTATCAGCAGCCATGGTGGTCCCTGGGATAAAGAACCAGCCCTTGAACCAAAAGATATACACAAGAGTAGTTCCAAGACCGGAAAGCATTCCGAGTACGGCACCAACATTATTGACACGCTTGGCAAAAATACCCATCATCAACGCTGGGAAGATTGAAGATGCGGCCAAACCAAAGGCAAGGGCAACAACCTGGGCCGCGAATCCGGGAGGATTCAGTCCAAGATACCCTGCAACAACGATAGCACCAGCCATGGCAATACGACCAGCCATCAGCTCAGTTTTATCATCAATGTCTTTGGCAATAATACCCTTCACGATATCATGAGAGATCGCGGAAGAGATAGCAAGAAGGAGTCCTGCAGCAGTTGAGAGCGCGGCTGCAATACCACCGGCTGCAACAAGTGCAATAACCCAGTTGGGAAGCTTTGCAATCTCAGGATTGGCAAGAACCATGATATCACGGTCAACTTTGATCATCTCATTTTCAATGACCTTACCGTTTGCATCAACACCTGTATAGTTTTTACCAACATATTGAATACGTCCGTCACCGTTCTTATCTTCATATTTCAAGAGACCGGTTTTTTCCCAGTTGGTAAACCATGCTGGAAGCGCATCGATCTTCAGGTTCTGAGACGTATCCGGTGCGATGGATTCCGCCTGAATGGTATCAATCAGATTCATACGCGCCATGGCGCCAACTGCAGGAGCAGTGGTGTAAAGAATCGCAATGAAAACCAGAGACCAACCGGCTGTGGCACGTGCATCACGAACCTTAGGTACGGTGAAGAAACGGGTAATAACATGGGGTAGCCCTGCAGTACCAATCATAAGCGACATGGTCAGGAGAAACATGTTCAACGTGCTCCCCTTCTGCGTCGTATAGGCATTAAACCCTAAATCCAACAAAGTCTTATCCAGCTTATCCATGAGGAATACGCCGGAACCATCAGCCATTACAGATCCAAGGCCAAGCTGAGGAAGAGCAACCCCGGTGAGCTGCAGAGAAATAAAGATAGCTGGTACAGTGTAAGCGAAAATCAGAACACAGTACTGGGCAATCTGGGTGTAGGTAACGCCTTTCATTCCACCAAGTACTGCATAGATGAACACGATGCCCATACCGAGGAAGAGACCATAGTTAAAAGGAATCTCAAGGAAACGGGAAAAGGCAACGCCGATACCCTTCATCTGGCCTATAACATAGGTAAGAGAGGCCACAATCAGACAGATAACAGCCACAACACGAGCAGTCTGAGAGTAGAACCTGTCACCAATAAACTCGGGCACAGTGAATTTTCCATACTTTCTCAAATAAGGTGCAAGGAGCATGGCAAGCAGACAATAGCCACCAGTCCAACCCATAAGATAAACCGATGCATCATAGCCCTTAAAGGCAATGAGGCCAGCCATGGAAATAAATGAAGCGGCAGACATCCAGTCAGCGCCTGTAGCCATACCATTTAAAACAGGATGTACACCTTTACCGGCAACATAAAATTCACCGGTTGTAGAAGCACGGGCCTTAATGGCGATAAAAATATACAGGGCGAAAGTCGCCCCGACAACACCATAGGTCCACATTTGTAGATTAGTCATTTCTTGATCTCCCCTCAGTCTTCGTCGACGTTAAATTTACGGTCAAGCTGACCCATACGCCAGGCGTAGAAAAAGATCAGAGCTACGAAGGTGTAAATAGAACCTTGCTGGGCAAACCAAAAGCCTAGTGGATACCCTCCAAAAATAGTGATGGTGTTCAATTGATGAACAAACAAAATGCCCGCACCAAATGAAACTGCAAACCATACGACCAAACATCCGATAACCAACCGGATATTCGCCTGCCAATACTTCTGAGCATCACTCATAATTTCTTCTCCTCCTTATTGGAATTAAAGTGAACTTTTCTCCTCATAAAGCCACGCCTTATACCATACCCCATTAATTCATGTCAACGACCGACTAACAAAGAGCCTAAGGCTTTTCCCTACAGGGAATACAACTAAAAACAGAACTCAACACTACTTATGTTATATTTTCCTCTAATATCGGAAACTTCCGACCCTTCCAGACTGGAATATATCCTTTAAAGTCACAAGGCCGCCTTTTCGGAATTTTTTAATAAAATAGAGAAAAAGATAGGCCGTCTGCAGGGCATCTTCCAGAGCATCATGGGGCTTAAACTGAGGAAGATTATACTCCCTGCCAAGATCGTCAAGATTATAACTTATCTCACGCGGGTTATGCTCATGGTAATGTCCGAGTCGCACCCGCTTATACCCTTGAGCCATTCGCATGGTATCCACACCAGGATTAGAAAGAGTTCCCCCCATGACACGGGTGGTCGCCTTATTCAAAAAATGCATATCCAGAGGAAGATGGTGTCCCACAAGTAAGCTTCCCTGAATATATTCAACAAACCTTGGCAATACGTCTTCAGCAGGTTCCGCTGCTTCAAGCTGTTCCGGTGTTATTCTATGCACCAGCGTGGCCTGTGTGGGATCGATATTTTCGGGTCGTATAATATGGTGAAACATGGATGAAAGATCGATTTGAAGATCTCTTATCATCACAGCACCAATGGAAATCAGCTCATCTTTCTTTTTATTGAGCCCCGTAAGTTCCGTATCACACACCACAAAGGTGTATTCACTCAAGGGTCGCCCCTGGTCAAAATGATTAAAGAACTCTTTGTTAGCCTGAAGTAAAGGGGTGGTCTGTGAAAACCAGCTGCCGGGACTCAGAAAATCAATCATTTTCGTAACTATTCACCATGCTATTGAACGGCACAATATTTATCCGGAATCGG
>CAZIDU010000038.1:0-31983 GCA_964538055.1 uncultured Desulfocapsa sp.
GCATGTTGCAGGACACTATTTTTCTCTTTCTATACTGCCTCTGGGAATTGCTGGTGTTATGCCTCTACAAATACATCTAAGGTGGTAACTCAATTGAAAGAATCAGAAGAAAAATTAAAACGATATCTTGAACAAACTGAAAATGATGCTGAGCATCTTTCATTCAATCAATCATGTCATTCCGTCAATGAAGCTGCCGAAGCTGTAGGTGGAGCCCCTGGTGATTTGGTGAAAAGTATATGTATGATTGATTCAAATCAAAACTTAATAGTAGCCATAGTTAAAGGAGAAGATCGGGCAAGTACGTCAAGAGTTGCAAAAGCATTAAAAATAGATAGACCAAGAGTGGCTAAACCTGAAGAAATTCTAAATCTCACTGGCTTTCCTTGTGGAGGAACTCCTTCATTTGGTTTTTCCGCTATATTTTTGGTTGACCCTAAAGTGCTCGATAAAAAGTTGGTCTATACAGGTGGAGGTTCAGATACTTCATTGGTTCATATTTCTTCAGCAACCCTCCTGAAGCTTAACCAAGGACAAGTCGCAAGAGTTCGGAAGTGAATGGTTTTATGTAATTAAAAAAAACAACAGAACAAATTATTCCACTGGATTTTTCAAACAGTGCGAAACTGTATTGCTTCTCTTGGAATTGGAATTGGAATTGGAATTTTTCCTCATACAATTGTTTAGTGATCGTTAGAGTGTTTTCCATAATCTCTGTATAGGTCTCATAAAAGGAAGCAAGATGAACATTCCCTATGATTTAGAGAATCCCAAGAAGACGTATAAACTTCCAAAAAAATATAGGGAAATATCCGGAATATGGCCATTACAGGGGCTCAATTCCCTGGCCTTTGTTCAAGACGAGGCGATCCGAGTCTACCGGTTCGATCTGTCCTCCGAAAAGATTACGAAGTACGCAAAGCACAAACCTGGTGATTCGGAAGATATTACAATTATCGGTAACACCGCTTATATATTAACAGCAGGCAAACGATCCGCAATTTATAGGGTTATCGACTTCATGGATGGATCGCAGCAGTATGATCGATACGATTTGGATCTGGACGAGAAGTACAACCCTGAAGGATTGTGTCATGATGCTCAGGAAAATAGTCTGCTCATTGCCTGCAAGGGTTCTCCAACCCACGGCGACACGGAAAGAAGAGTATTTGCTTTCGACATCCAGTCCGGAAAGCGTGCAAATTCGCCAGTTCTTACCATAGATTGTCAAAATTTCTTAGATGGAGATGACAAGACATTCAACCCATCAGGAATTGCAATTCATCCCATAACAAACGATGTCTATTTAATCGGTTCGAAAGGTGCCCGAATGCTCGTCTGCTATGGATGGGACGGGAAATTTAAAGGCGCCGCAAGATTAGATAAGGATCGGTTTTGGCAACCAGAAGGAATAGCGTTTTCGGAAACTGGTGAGTTGATTATTTCCAGTGAAGGCATGAAAGACAAGGAAGGGAAAAGGGCTAGAATATTTCTGTTTTCCTATGTGGCCGGATTGTAGCGTACCCCCCACTTAACATGGCATTCACCCGCCCAAGAGATCTTCTATAATTGATCAGAAAGCTTTGATAAGCAAATGCGGTTCCAACAATAAAAAGCAATTCCGACTCAAACTCAATTTCGGTGAGTAGTTACGAAAATTTCACACTAAATGAGCCTAAAAGTTCTAACAATGCTGATTTTGCTCTCATATGGACCTGCTAAGCCTTGAAAATATGTACTATTGGGGTCTTTACAATAATATTCCGATTAGTTAGCTTGGTCCGACCCTATATTCTTGGCATCTTTTTGATCTCTATTCACGAAATTATGAAAATGGCTATACTGGGTGATAACAGTAAAAAATCGTTTAACAAGTTTTGGGTTTATTTTCCAGGTCTTCCTCAGCATTCTAAAGAAAAGAGCTCGTACTTCCGGCTTCTCATTAATAATAAAATGTTTGAAAATTTTCACTCCATAGAGCATCTGTTTGGGATTAGCCTTTTTGTTTACATAAATCTCACTGAAATAGTCGACATTTTGCAACCACTGTAAAAATCTGTCTTCAAACAGCTCAGGATTGTAAATTTTTCGAAACAGATCCCAGTAAAGGGTGTCTAATGTCTTAGGACTCATCTGCTTTGGGATAATGTTGGTTTGCAGCTGCCATTCCCCAGAAAAATCGTTTTCAGTCAGGCGGTTTTCCTTCTGTAGACGTTTGTATAATGGGGTATGGCGAGGTGCATTTAAGAGGCTAATCCCGGCAATAGGGCTTGCTGTTTCTTTTAAAAAAAAGTCCAGATCTTCAAAAACAGTTTCGTCATCGTTGTCAAAACCGACAATCAGACCAATAAAAGGGACTATGCCAAAACGGGATATGTTTTTGATTCGCCCAAAGATGTCTTTGTCCATATTCTGGCTCTTATGTACTTCGGCAAGACTTTCTTTCCTCACCGTTTCCACACCGAGAAAAAGTACGGAAAACCTGGCATCCGCAAACATCTTTAGTAGCTCGTCGTCATCGGCCACCTGGACAGTGATCTGTGTGGAAAATGACAAGGGCCGGGATTGTTTGACGTTCCACTCAATGATACTGGTGAGCAGTTTCTTTGTGAATGCTTTATTGCCAAGAAAATTATCATCTGAAAAGGAAATTGTTCTGGCGCCTATATTCAGGGCGTTTTGCAGTTCCACCAAAATTTGGGCAATGGTTTTTGTCCGGTATCCTCTCCCCACGTACTGGATCACATCACAAAAATCGCACTGATTCGGGCAGCCCCTGCTGGTTTGGATGCTGATATTCACATAGTCTCCGGCACAAATCAAAGACCAGTCAGGAGCAGGACTGTCCTTCATTTCAATGTACTGTTCCTGCCTGTAGACTTTCCGGGTATTGGCAGCCATCCATTCTTTTAGGAAGAGCGGCCAGGTATATTCGGCTTCTCCAATAAAATGATAATCTGCCAGCTCTTCACATCTGTCATGTTCAATGGAGGCATAGGTTCCTCCAAGGGCGATTTGCCGGCCTCTTTCTTTGAACGCCTCACAGAGTTCATGGATTCTTTTTGAATGAAGAGTGCCTCCGGTTATGACCACCAGATCACAAGGGAAATCGAAATCTATGCTGGTTACATTCTCATCAGCAAGGGTATATTGGACGTTTACACCCGTTGGAGTTAATGCCATTAAGGTTGCCAGTGCAGAATTGGGCATCAAGGTTTTTGCTCCCAGGATATCTGAGGTTCCCTGCATGGACCAGAAATTGTCCGGATGTTTGGGTGCGACCAGGTAAATTATTCTGGAATTTATTTTTGATCCATACTGCTTAATTTTGGAATAATTCACTTTTATAGATCCGATGGCTGTGTGTTGAAAAATGGAGGTATATGAAAAATGATATGATTTCCTGGTACTGTATATCGAAAAGAAGATGTTTTTGCTATTTTTTTCAACCTTATTGCTACCTGATTACCATTCAAATTCAGGTAACTGCTTAACGAAATTATAAACAATTGCTGAAATTCTTGCTATCAGCCAATCTCACGTATTTTGAACAAGCGTAAGCTGCATACACCCCAGAGATACTTATATGGGCGAAATAAGCCTGATACCGAATCGACCTGAAATCCACCTGAGTTTGAGTGGTAATCAAGCGCCCCACCCGGCGCACCGTGTTAAATTTTAAAAATAACGTGTTTCTGCCACCATCTCTGCTAAACTTACTCCAAAGGTGATGGAAGTAAGCCGGAATTTCACTGGTGCCGTCCTACATGGATAGCCCGTTAATCAGCGTGGCACCGAGTCTTGTGGTTAAATTATTGGTGAAATTCACAGTACTTTTCTTGTGAATTATCCCGTTTAGAAGAATACCCATATTTTACGATTCGGCCATCACTATTCTTTCGAGGAGAGTGCATGATGGCAAGAAAGCAAAAGACAAGAAAATCCCAACCGATTAAAATGTTACACAAAATCGAACCAGATTCTGCAGGAATAGATATAGGAGCAACAGAAATCTATATTGCCGTTCCGGAAGATCGGTCATCTACTCCAATTCGTCATTTTGATACTTTTACCGACGATTTGCATGATGCTGCTAGATGGCTCAAGTCCTGTAAAATCAAAACTATTGCAATGGAATCAACAGGAGTTTACTGGATTCCTGTTTTTCAAATTCTCGAAGCTTACGGTTTTGAGGTTTTTCTTGTTAATGCTCGCCATGTTAAAAATGTACCTGGAAGAAAAACAGATGTTCAGGATTGTCAATGGCTTCAGTACCTTCATTCCGTCGGATTGTTGAGTGGCCCATTTCGTCCAACTCAAGATGTTTGTGCCGGTTCGTTCCTTACTGCGTCACCGAGATAGTATGGTGAAGATGTCAGCCACTCACATCAAACACATGCATAAAGCCCTTACCCAGATGAATTTGCAGATTCATAATGTCATAAGAGACATAACGGGGCTGACAGGATTAGCCATTGTTGATGCTATTCTTGCCGGTGAACACAATCATAAAAAACTTGCGTCTCTAAAGCACGGAAGAATTAAAGCTTCAGACGAAGTGATTATTAAATCATTGAAAGGTGATTACTTGCCAGAACATCTTTTTACCCTTAATCAAGCTCTGCAGGCATATCGCTATTATCGTGAAATGATCGGTCTATGTCATATTGAAGTCAAAGCATATTTACAAAAGTTTGAATCCCGCGTTGACATAACACAAAAGCCACCTCCTTCACCACGCATCAAAAAAACGAAACCAACAGGTAATGAACCGAATTTTGACATACGCTCTCAGCTATACAGAATATTAGGTACAGACCTTACTCAAGTTGATGGCATTAGTGTGTTGACAGCTTACGCCGTCTTTGCTGAAATAGGTCCAGATCTTTCAAAATTTCCTACGATTAATCATTTTTGTTCGTGGCTTGGGCTATGCCCTAACAAGTATTTTTTAATCAGCCATTCCCTTCCGGTTATTACACTGGAAACAACATCATACTGCATGGAAAACAGGTCTCCCCGAATAAGAACGTGAACTTCCCTTGTGCAACCGCGTCATTTACCGTATCCTCTGTTCCTTGGGCGTTGACATGTTGTGCTGCCTTACCCAGGGACTCGGCCTTATATGACGTTTCTGTTCGTCAGCTCACAAGTTCGGAGTCTCGCGCTGCTCGCTTACCTGCGCTTACCTGCCATCGGCTAGTAATTTATGTTACGTTTCACGACGTTACATGGAACACTTACAGGGGACTTTAACCCCATGAGTTCACGCCCATGTCGGGCGTACACCAATCATTCCACTAGATTTCGCAAACAACGTGAAACCAGTGAGTTCAATGTTATACCCAAAATAATAATTAATCTACCCCTTACCGTTCACAGAATATTGCCAATATAAGCAAGAAACATATTCTATATATTACTAACTTTATCATTTGAGTATTGGGGGCCACAATTATTTGGTTCAAATTTAAGGTTGCCCAAGATAAGAACTTGATATCAGTTATATTTTATCTGACCTGTGAAGACAAATACGGCCCGATCTTAGGCTGTCTTCTCTGCGGGATACAAGAACAGAGCACGCTATGAAGGAACTGACCATAATCCATACCGATCCGGATTTCCTGGTGGTAAATAAACCCGGAGGCCTGCTTGCGGTCCCCGGAAGAAGCCCAGATTACCAGGATTGCGTAACAAACAGGATCAAGGCCCTTTTCCCAGATTGTATTGCACAGCCTGCAGTACATCGGTTAGACATGGCCACCTCTGGACTCATGCTCCTTGCACGAAATGCAGTGAGCCACCGGATGCTTTCAAAGCAGTTTGAAGAACGGCTGGTGAAAAAAGAGTATCTGGCACTGCTGGCTGGGAAAGTGGAAGGAGAACACGGAACAGTAGAACTCGCCTTCAGACTCGACCCAGACAACAGACCCCACCAAGTATATGATCCGATCCATGGCAAAACCGGCATAAGTCACTGGCAAACCATTGGTGAGATTGAAGGTCGAAGCCTCATCCTCTTTTTACCTGTAACCGGAAGAACCCACCAGCTCCGCCTTCATGCCGCCCATCCAAAAGGACTGGGTGTTTCAATTCTGGGAGATTCCCTTTATGGAAACGGCGAGTTTGGCGACCCGATGTTTCTGCATGCCAGCAGACTTTCTTTTCTTGACCATCGAAGTGGAGAACGGATTGAATTTGTATCATCTCCAACGTGGTATCCTGAAAACCAAGAGCAAACTCCCGACCGGGAGTGCTAGTAGCCTCATGCAGCTATGTTGGGGTTATATGTGTCAGCACCGTTTCGGTATAGGTAATCGTTAATAAGGAGTGCTTCGTCAGGAGTTACCTTCCATGCACCTGTTTTTGCGCATTTGGGGTACTTTGTGAAAAAGACGCGGGTCCAAGCTTTAGGTGATTTAGATTCTGCATGTAAAAACGTGGCATTTTCGCTGTTGTTTCTTGTGTGACACACCTTGCATTTTTGATCAAAGAGCCGCCGTCCTTTTCCACCCCAAAAGCTATCATAACCTAAAATTCGGCAAGATTTACTGGTTGGATCATAACGCTTCAGGTCATTTGCTGCGGCACAAGATAGACTGATGGAGTAGCAAAACAACAGGCATAGCAATGCTGTAATAATTCTTTTGTTCAATTTCATAATTTTTCTCCATGGGCTTATTTTTGAATCGTTATAACTATAAAAAATTCACTAGCTGAACTAGGAAGAGCGTCCTCTGCCTAACTCTATCCTTCCGTAAATAGGTTTCGAATAGGCTCATTCATAACTGTTTGGAGTTATAGTAATTAAAAAACAAAGAGTTAATAAGATCCCCTAGCGGCATAATTGAGTCGTATAACGTCAAACAATTATTTCCCCTCGCCAAACTCTCACAGTTGTTTATCCTTGCTAACTCTCTGGTATGGCCTTAATCTGCATTTGTCCATTATGAATAGCTGATATTTTTTTAGCCTTCTCGCCTGACGATTTGTTTGCGCTGGTGGGGAGGAAGGAGTGGAGAAATGAAAAAAGTGACTATCCTGGCATTCGATAGCGCACCGTCGACTACAATTACCGGCCCTCTCGATGTGTTTTCGTTTGCCGGAAACTCTGCAAACTTGATTGCTGAAGAATCACCTGATCCTAATTTTCATGTACAAATAGCAAGCCCGGATGGTGCGCCTGTGCAATGTGCAAACCGGGTCTCTATCGCTGCTCACCTGGCCATGCATGAGGTTAAAGATCCTGACTTAATCGTTATTGCGGGAGTGTGGGATGTTGAGAGTGTCTTATCTCAACAGAAGGAAGCATTTGACTGGATACGAGAACAACACGATCGAGGTGCACATATTGCAAGTATGTGCACAGGTAGCTTTGTATTGGCAGCAACCGGACTGCTCGACGGCAAGGATGCCACAACCCACTGGGGGGCTGCTGATGTTTTTAGACAGCTTTTCCCCAAGGTGAATCTAAAACCAGAGCGACTCATTACTGATGCCGGAGGACTTTACTGCGCCGGAGCTTTCACCGCTTGCTATGATCTTTCCCTCTATCTGGTTGCTAAATATGTTGGATATAATGTCGCAGCCGAAAGCGCTAAAACACTGATCCACGACATTGGACGCATTTCCCAGACACCCTATTCTTCTTTTAATTTTCAAAGGAATCATGCTGATGATTCTATTCTGCAAACGCAGCGGAAACTTGAAAAAAATTATTCCGATGATTTCGATATCGATAACCTTGCCCAAGCGGTTGGGATGAGTCGCCGGACATTTGAGAGGAGGTTCAAGGCTGCTACTGGAGAGACTTGTTTGCTATATCTACAAAAAGTCAGGGTGGAAGTGGCCAAACAAATTTTAGAGGAAAAAAATAGTTCTTTTGACGAAATCAGTTACGACGTAGGTTACGAAAACAGTAGTTTTTTCCGTAAAATTTTTAACAAGCACACCGGATTGCGGCCCACAGAATATCGGAATAAGTTTCAAAGAAAATGGAACTTCCAGGCATGAACAAAGTTACAACAGATCAATACTCTCTATGGCTCCGGATTTGATGAAGCAGGTTTCGAGTACAAAATAATTTAAAGCATTATCCAGTTATCCAAATATCCAGACCGGAAATGACCGCCCTTTGATCTTTCCACTTCTAAAATACGAATAGGCTTTTTCAATCATATTTTTCTCAATGGCAACATAACTTTGATGATCGTAGATGTCGATTTTCCCGACATATTTCCCTTCAATACCTGCGTCCCCGGTCAGTGCCCCCAGAATGTCACCGGGCCGCATTTTGTCTTTTTTGCCGCCCTCTAAAACAAGGGTACTATTTGGTGGCATCAATGTGAAATTCTCAACCTCGTCTAAGGTGGCAATATCATCAAACCTGCGCATTTCATTACGATACCCGTCCATCATTCGGGCGTGACGATTGCTGAAGAGAGTGACTGCCAAGCCTTCTTTCCCTGCACGTCCCGTCCTGCCGATACGGTGGGTATAGGTTTCCTCATCTTGAGGAATGTCGTAGTTGACCACCATCCCAAGTTCTTTTATGTCAATTCCTCGTGCCGCGACGTCGGTTGCAACAAGTACAGAACAACTTCTATTCGCAAACTGGACAAGAACATCGATCCGTTCATACTGTTCCAAGTCACCATGTATTGCGAGAGCATCAATCTCGGCCACACATAAACGATCTGCAACATCTTGTGTCTCTACTTTTGTATTACAAAATACCAGTATGTTTTGGGGCTTATGATGAGCAATTGTTTTAATAAGAAGAGAAAGTCTTTCCTTCTCTTTCACTTCATAAAAGTATTCCGTTATCTTATTGGCTGCCTCACCGGATATGGTTTGAATATTGAGGGCATTTCTTTGAATGGCTGCACTTAAATCCATGATCTTGTCTGGGTACGTGGCTGAGAAAAGTAGCGTTTGCCGATTTTTCGGTGCATGAGCTAGAATGCTATTGATTTGATCAATAAAACCCATATCGAGCATACGATCAGCCTCGTCAAGTACTAGTGTCTCCAACTCTTCTAGAGAAAGATTTCCTTTGTCCAGATGTTTCAACACCCGGCCGGGAGTTCCCACGATGATATGTGCCCCATGCAGTAAGGATCCGTATTGTGGCCCAAAAGCAACGCCTCCACAAAGAGTCAGGATTTTAACATTATGGGTAGCTCGTGCTAAACGACGTAATTCTTTAGCCACCTGGTCAGCCAATTCCCGGGTTGGGCATAAAATAAGGGACTGTACTCTGAATCTTTCCACATTCAATTTGTGGAGGAGTCCGATTCCAAATGCTGCTGTTTTGCCGCTGCCGGTCTTGGCCTGTGCAATCACATCACGATTATTTAAAATATGCGGAAGACTTTCTGCCTGAACAGGAGTCATTTTGTTAAATCCGAGTTCCTTAAGGTTATGAAGCGTTGGTTTGGAAAGCGGAAGGGATGAAAAATGGAAGTCAGTCATATCGTTATGTTTTGTTAATTAGTATAGAATTTTAATCCGCACTACCAAGACAACAGCAAGGCAAATCCGAAATGTTAGAGTGATGATATCAAGTCTTATACTACACAATAGCCCATAATGTCTTTTTTTGTATTTACCCAGGCAACGGACACGGATTAACTTGAACATTTTGCTTGTTTTTTTGTAGCTTCTGAACAGTTACAGCTCTGAAGTTAGGGTAATATCGTGTCACGCTGAATAGTTACGTTTTTTATTCAACTATTCTGGTCGTATTGTAATCGGAATCTGGGGACACGATTCCAATTCAAAAGACAAAGACGAATTGGGTCATGTCCCCAGTTTCCTACCAGCTTATTCGTTATGCAATTTCGGCTCAAACTCAATTTCAGTGAATAGTTACGTTTTTTTTATTCAACTTATTCCTTCTGGAATCGAGGTTAGTTTTCATCTTCGCAAACGATTTGGCTATGATGTTGATTTTGTAGACAAGGTCGCTTACATAATGGATCTGATTGAAACTAATAGATAGAGGCATATATTTGCTCTCTACAAGAGAAAACCGAACAAAAGCATTAACCAGACCGCGAGAACGTTGGCGATGCTAAGCGTTGGGCTCCAAAACGAACTCACTTGAAATAGCATGAGGCCCGTGTTACTGTGTCTATATGATACAAAATTTTCTAAATATTGGAACGGAAGATATTTTTAATGGTAAAAATACTAAAAATACTAGAAAGTTATTACCTTCCCCCATGCGAAATGTTGCCACAAGAAAATTAGATCAATTAGATTCTGTCATTGCTATAGAAGAGCTAAGAATCCCACCTGGTAATAGGCTAGAAAGTCTTACCGGAAACAGAAAAGGACAATTTAGCATACGAATCAATGATCAATACAGAATATGCTTTAAGTGGAAAGACGCAGGTCCGTATGATGTAGAAATAACGGACTACCATTAAAAACATAAAATACAGAGGTAAAACTATGGTACGCATACCTTCCCACAGGCCTCCCACGCATCCTGGCGAAATGTTATTAGAAGAATTTCTAAAGCCCATGGGCATAACGCAAAAACAATTATCTAATTCTATACATGTGCCTTACCAGCGAATTAATGAAGTTATTAATCAAAAACGAGGCATAACGCCAAGCACAGCATTACGACTTGCGAAATATTTTGGCGTTTCTGAGGATTTTTGGTTAAATATCCAGCTTAGATGGGATCTCTTTAGAGCAAGAAAAAAAGAGGTCACCGAACTGAAAAAAATTCATCCATACAAGCCAAGCAATCGGCGTGTGGTAAACTCATAAGCTGAAAACATTGATCCCAATTTGGTATATGGTCTTACTTTCGCCATAGCCGATAAATTTAACAAAATATAAGTTCATAGGTTTTGATGCAAGAAAAACACGAAATACGGCCAGGCCAATCAATAGAGCTGCTGAAAGAGTTGCACATCCTCACCCGCGATGGAAAGTTAAATCAGGACAGCAGGCGCAAACTCAAACAGGTCTATCACCTCTATCAATTTATTGAGCCTCTCCTGAAGGCAGTCCTGGAGGATCATTCCAATATCTCTTTGGTCGACCATGGGGCAGGAAAATCGTACCTGGGGTTCATTCTATATGACTTGTTTTTCAAGGATCAGGATAACGGATCCCATATTTTTGGCATCGAGACACGGCAGGAACTTGTTTTGAAATCACAAGCCCTGGCAGCGCGACTGAAGTTTCCTGGTATGTCGTTCTTGAACGTATCAGTCGCTGAGTCTATTGACTCCGACGCCCTACCTGCACGGGTGGATGTGGTGACTGCATTACATGCCTGCGATACCGCCACCGACGATGCCATTCGTTTTGCCTTGAAGAAACAGGCAAAATTCATCGTCGTGGTGCCTTGTTGTCAGGCCGAAGTTGCATCGCTGTTGCGGAAAAATAAACAAAAATCCCTGGCCAGCAACAGCTTGACCGAAATCTGGCGGCATTCTCTTCATACACGCGAATTCGGTAGTCTGGTCACCAATGTACTTCGTTGTCTACAGCTTGAGGCTCACGGCTATCAGGTTACGGTCACCGAACTGGTCGGCTGGGAGCACTCTATGAAAAATGAACTGATTATCGCCCGTTACAAGGATCTGCCGCGTCGCCGTCCAAGTGAACGTTTGCAAGAGATACTCAATACCCTGGGGCTTGAAGAATTGAGTCCCCGATTTTTCACGGAAACAAAATCCAATGCACCTGTCTGATTATTCCATTGAGGATCTGCTCCCGCACCGGGGTAATATGCTGCTGATCGATGATATCATCGAAATGGATGAAACATTTGCCGTTACAGCCTCTTTTATCACCGCATCTTTCCCCTTAACAGACAATAATGGAGCACAACCGCTCTTAATGGTAGAGCTTGCTGCCCAGACAGCAGGAGTCTGTAATGGGCTGTCCCGAATAAAGGGGCAGGGGGAGGATTCCAGTAAGGTGGGATGGCTGGTAGGAATTAAACGAGCCCATTTTTATACAGACAGACTTCCCCTTGGAAAGACGGTGGTGACTCGTTCAGAAAATAGTCATGTGTATGATAAGCTGCGTGAAGTATCCGCGGTTCTCCATATGGATGAAACCTTGGTGGGAGAGGTAACTTTACAATTATATCAGGTGTGATGGCGTCGTAAAAAATCTCCATCTGCTTCGTTGTGCGCCCCGAAGGAAGTACTCTCGGGGTATAAATTTCCCATCATTACGACGTACCCTAGTACGCCGAAATAATAGAAAATTTACGCGCCTCGCATATGGAGCTTTTCGGAGTCTACGCTTACCTACTTAGCCATCTTAAAAATAACCTTTTACGAGCTTGTCAGGTGTGATTGAGTACAATTATATGAAAGAAGAAAATACCAAAAACGTTGCTATTATTACGGGTGCTGCTAAAGGAATTGGTCGGGCCATTGCTGTGGAACTTGCAGAGGCCGGCTATTACACAGTAATTAATTACCGCTCAGATCAGGCAGGTGCCGAAACAACCCTTAATCTCGTAAAAGAAAAAGGTGGCGACGGTGAGATCTGCGGTTTCGATATCCGTGACGGTAACAGGGCTGAAGAGGCTGTAAACGATATTGCAGAAAGACTCGGACGTATTGATGTCCTTATCAACAACGCCGGGATCATAAAAGACGGGCTTTTTATGATGATGGAACCTGAAAGTTGGCAAACAGTTATCGATACCAGCCTCAACGGTTTTTATAATATGACCCGGCCTGTGATTGAAAAAATGGTACGGGCCAGACGTGGTTCAATAGTCTCAATTTCTTCTGCATCTTCTCTGCTTCCCAATCGAGGCCAGGCGAATTATTCGGCAGCAAAGGCGGGGCTTAACGCTGCGAGCAGGGTTGTGGCCTCGGAGGTCGCGCGTCTTGGTATCCGTGTCAATGTGGTGGCACCGGGTCTTATCGAAACCGATATGATTGCCGATGCTCCAAAGGATCATATTAAAACGCTTATTCCCATGGCCCGAATCGGTAAACCGGAGGAAGTTGCAAAGGTTGTTGCTTTTCTTTGTTCCGAGGATGCCTCATATATGACCGGGCAGATTCTTTCTGTGAATGGTGGAATGTGTTGATGAAGTGTTTACTGGCTCTTTTTTTGTTCTTTTTCTCTACTGTTTTTGCACAGGGACTGGAGGCTGAACAGGCTTCCGTGTATGTGGAATCCGTACGGGCAGACTTTACCCAGGAAAAACAACTTCCCATTCTTGCACGTCCCATTTTCTCAAAGGGCCAGTTTGCTTTTCAGGCCCCAGGCTCACTGCGCTGGGAGTATTTTTCTCCGATCCATACGGTATTACTCATGGATGATGGAAGCACCCGGAAGTTTGTTCAGCGGGATGGTGAATTTATCGAAGAGCATGGCATGGGAGTGGATTCCATGCAGATTGTTTTGCAGGAAATCACCGGATGGCTCGACGGAGAGATCACCGATACGCCGACGTTTCAAGTGCAGAGTAAAGACAATGATTTGATTATCCTTACCCCAAAGGAGGAAGCACTTGCTAAAATAATCAGCAAAATTGAGTTGAAACTAATTGGCAAGACCGGGCTTATGGAATCGGTAACCCTCTTTGAGGGGCCGGGCTCTTTCACCAAAATGGTTTTCTCTGACGGTGTTCTCAATGAACAAATTCCGGCAACGCGTTTTACCAGGCCATGAAAGCCGTTTGTCTGTGTCTGCTGGTGTTTGTATTGTCATCCTGCTCAGGGCTACAGGTCGCGACACCACCGCAATTATCCGCTAAAAACGCTGACCCACAGGAGCTCCAACGCTGTAAACAAACCTTTGTCGAGGGAAACTGGCAGTTTGTCCATTCCATTACATTTGAGATGGCAAACGGACACGGTGCCACTGTGATAGGGGTGACTGTGCTCGATGGAGAGATCCTCAAAACAGGTCTTATGGGTGTTGAAGGTTTTGTTCTTTTTGAGGCAGAGCTTGATAAAGAAAAAAAACTTGATATAAGAAGAGCTTTACCACCCTTTGACAATACTGAATTTGCTTTAGGGTTGGTGCATGATGTGCAGACCATTTTCCTGCAACCCTCTGGAGAAAACCCTGTTACAGGACAACTGAGTGATGGCAGCTCTCTGTGCAGGTATGTTGCTGAAAATGGCCAGATACACGACGTTGTGATTGAATTGGATGGAAGCAGCAGAATAAATGTGTATGATGTGAATGCTAAGCGAACCCGATCTGTTATCATGGAAGGGGGGCGTCCAGTTGAAAATGAAATGATTCCTGAAAAAATTCAGCTCAAGGCTCATGGACTACGAGGCTATACCTTAAACATGACACTGATAAGTGCTGACAAAATATAAACTCTTAAGATAACGTTATGAAATTTAAACTGATTTATCCAAAATGGGCCAAACTCTCGAGACAGACAGAATTTCACCTCCCACCGCATGGCCCTGTTGTCTTTGCCGCTGCCCTGCCGGACTATGTCGATATTGACTTTGTTGACGAAAATCTGGAGGAAATCGACTTCGATGAAGAGGTCGACATGGTCGGCATTTCCATGATGCTCACCGTGCAGGTTAAACGGGGCTGGGAGATTGCCGATAGATTTCGCAAAAAAGGGGTCAAGGTGATCTTTGGTGGTATCGCCACCATGCTCCACGCAGAGGAGACCATGGAACATGCCGACTCTGTGTTCCTTGGAGAGGCTGAAAGTCGAATGGAGCAGGTCATGGCTGATTTCAGAAATGGCAATCTGAAACCCTGTTACAACTATATGGATGACCGTCCCGATATTGCACTTGTCGGTCCTGCCCGTCGTGATCTCCTCAATAAAGAACTCTATAATTATAAAGGGGTGCAGATGGTTGATCTGGTGCACGCCTCCAGAGGCTGTCGCTTTAACTGCTATCCCTGTGCCGTTTCCTATCTTGGTGGTCGGGATTTCAGACCACGTCCCATTGACAAGGCAATAGCCGAGATGGCGGGGATTGACAATAATCGCATGTTTGTTGTGGATAACTCGCTGGCCCAGAACAGCCAGTGGGAAAAGGATCTCTTCAGGGAGATGATCCCTCTGAAAAAAAAATGGTGTTCCCACCCCATTGAAGATAAACCGGAGATCCTTGATCTGGCAGCTCAGGCCGGGGCCTGGTACGTGTATCAGGCGGTATTTGACACCTCGGATTATATTCGTGAACGGGTTAAACGCTATCATGACCATGGAATAGGTGTTGAGGGAACTATCCTTCTGGGACTTGATAGTCACAGTGAGGATTATATCAAAGAATTGATAGATTTCCTCTTAGACATCGAACTTGATCTTGCAGAATTTACGGTGCTTACTCCCTTTCCTCATACCAAGGCATACAGGGAGCTTGAGGCGCAGGGACGTATTTTGTCTAAAGATTGGAATGACTTTTCTGCAGATAAGGTTGTCTATCAGCCGAAACAGATGAGCCCCGGAAAATTGCAGGATTTACTTGATCTGGCCTGGAATAAATTCTATCAGGATGAACCCCAGGAAATGAAGATGTTCAAGCTGTTTAAACAGGTTGTAAGCAAGGAGATGGAAGACGGAACCTTCAAACCTCGTAACAGAGAGATGGCGGATCAGGCCTTTGGGCGGGATCTGACCTGAGATGCAGGAGTTGGTTTGCAGGGCTGATGTTGAACTCTTGCTAAAGGGATTGTTGCAGCCCCCCGTTGATCCACAACAGGATTTTTTGTGCGGTGGAGAAACCAGGGCAGATATCTATGCAATGGCAGCTCATTTGTACGCTGACTTCGTTGAGATCGGGAGCGAGGTTCCTGTCTGTCTTGCAGCAGAACGGAGATCTGTGATTGCGGCCGCACTCCTTGCAGCTCTTGCCAGTGGAACAGTATTGGTTTTGCCCCATAGCTTTTCTCAATCCGCACTGGAACAGATGCGGGAAGTTACCGGGTTTAACGCTGCAGTAGTTGATGTGGAACGGGACTTAGCTTCCAGTATCCAACGCATTTCCTGTGATAAAAAAAACAGCGCTAATATCTCCCTTCCGGTTAAAAATATTTCAGCAGATGCAGAGCTCCTCCAGATCTTTACTGGGGGCTCCACCGGAACCCCGAAGATATGGTCAAAGTCAGCTGGAAACATCTTTGGCGAAGCCCTGTTTATGGCCTCCAGGTATCAAATCAACAGCAGGGATGTCATCCTGTCAACCGTCAGCCCCTACCATATTTACGGCCTCCTTTTCTCCGTTGTTATTCCCCTGGTCGCTTCGGCTTCCGTCCTTGCTGAAACACCCTCGTTTCCCGTGGAAATTGTGGAATCTGTACAACGACAGTCAGCGACCATTCTGGTCAGTGTTCCTACTCATTACCGTATTTTGAGAGGACGAAGCGTAGGAACATCCCTGCGAGTGGCTTTTTCTTCAGCTGGAATGCTTGAGAAGGAAGACAGTCTTGAGTTTTCAGGGTGCAATGATGTCGGAGTGGTGGAGGTCTATGGTTCAACGGAAACAGGAGGCCTTGCCAGTCGTGATAGATCCACTGGCCAGGAATTCTTTACTCCTCTTGCACCGGTTATCTGGCAGATAGTGGAAGAGAGACTTTACGTGCAGTCTCCTTTTTTATCCGCTGATCTTTCTGTAAGTGAGAGCGGCTTTTTTCTCTCCGGGGATCGAGTGCGACGGGAAGGGGACAATGCATTTTCCCTGCATGGCAGAGCTGATGCTATCACAAAAGTAGGCGGAATTCGTGTTGATCTTGATGAGGTTCGGGACTTCCTGCAGAGGCAATCCGCTGTGCAGGAATGTGTGGTCGTACCTCTGATTGACAAGGGAGGACGGGGGAACCTGATCGCAGCACTTGTTCGGGGTGAGGGGGTCGATGTGGCTCAGCTCAAAAAAGTAATGGCCACGACCTTGGAACCTGCCGCCCAGCCAAAACGTATCAAAGTTGTTTCTGTAATTCCAGTTGCTCCAAGCGGCAAATATGACAGGGAAGCGATTTGCAAGCTTTTGCTGCCGTTGTAGTTTTGGGTGGTAATATACCTGACTTAATAAGATGATCCCATGATGCAGATAAAAATTTTATTAGTGGATGATGAGGAGCTTCTCCGTCTCACTTTGAGCAAGGATCTGGAGGATGCCGACTATGCAGTGGATACCGCAGTAGATGGTCGTCAGGCCTGTGTCATGCTTGCAGGAAAATCCTATGACCTGGTTATCACCGATCTCATCATGGAGGGTGTGGACGGAATGCAGGTTCTGAAGGAGGCTAAGCGTATTGACCCGACGTGTGGTGTTCTCCTCTTGACCGGCTATGGTAATATGGATTCAGCCATAGAGGCCATTCGTTGTGATGCCGATGATTATTTATTGAAACCCTATCAGTATGAAGAGTTGTTGTTTCGGTTGACCCGTTGTCTTGAAAAGAGGCAATTACGACAATCGCTTAAAGAAACAGAAAGACACCTACGGAAATCCCATGCTGAGTTGGAAAAGAAGGTTCAAAAACGGACTTTGGAAATCCAGGTAAAACATCAGGAAGTATCTGATGCCAATACCACCCTGAGAGTGCTTTTGGAACAGCAGGAAAAAGGCAAAAAAAAGGTTGAACAGACCATCACTACGAATTTAAAAGAAAATATCTTCCCTTATCTGGATCTTTTGAAGGGGGAACTGAAGGACAGCAAAGGACTAATTTACACCACGATTATTGAAAAGAATATCCATAATATCACCTCCTCCTTTAGCAAAGAACTTTCTTCTGATTCACTTAATCTGACTCCAAGAGAGATACAGGTGGCAAATCTTGTCAGGCAGGGACGCACCAGTAAAGATATTGCAGAACTCTTGAACCTCAGTCACGGTACGGTGGAATTTTATCGCCAGAATTTGCGAAAAAAACTGGATATAACTGGCCGTAAAACAAATCTCAGAAGCTTTCTGCTCTCTTTCCCCACCAGCTGAAAACCCGCCCTCCTTTTGTTGCGTCAGAACGAGCAAAAAAAACTATGGTTCTGTACTGCATTTTTACTCTGGTCTTTGGGGTATTGTTATTGGTTCTAATTCTTATTAGGTTTAAGGGTTGTTTTTTTAAGTGCTTTATATTGTTAATGGGTGGGCTTTTTATAAAATATTTGTCCTGTTAAATTTATTCCTGAACTTTGTGTATAGAAGAAATGCAGAATATTTTTCAGCAGATAATCATCATTTTTTATCGTAGAGGTGTCAATTGTCCATCAACTGTGGCGTCCGTATCAATGTCCAATATGTTCTTTTTTATCGTTGCTGAGATGTTTAACAGCAAACCTGGTCCGTTGACACGGAATCGCATATCTTCTGGCGGGGAAAAGGTGCGATGAGATATTTTTCCGAGCAAAACCTTGGTAAAATCAGTTTCTTCGGTTCTGTTTGCCTGGTGGTAATTCTTACCTCTGCCCTGGGTGGCATGCATATTTACAGTGGGTACAGAACGCTTGATGCAGATATTCTTTTTTTTGAAAAAACTTTTCTGGAGCATCGGAAAGAATATTTAAAGCTGACAGTAGATGAACAAATAGGCCGCATAGAAATTCGCCATAAACTTGTCATGGAAGAGCTCAACCGTTCCTTGAAAGCCAGAGCTCAAAATGTTGTCGATATTATGGAGAATCTTTATGAGCAATACAGAGAAACAAAAACCAGAGAGGAGATAGAGCAGCTTCTTCGTGAAGCCTTGAGGCCATTACGGTTTCAAGGTGGAAGCGGCTATGTCTTTATTCGTTCCCTGAACGGTGTCCCCCAGCTCTATCCTCCAGATCCAACAGTGGAAGGAGACCTCTCAGGCTTTGTTGCCATCTCTGACAGTAAAAAAAACGCCGGGGAGATTGCACAAATAATTAGAGACAAAGGGGAGGGTTTTTATACATACCAGTGGCCTAAATCCGGTACTGATTTAGGTGAACTTTATCAGAAACTCTCATTTGTTACACACTTCAAACCTTTTGACTGGGTTGTCGGCGCAGAAGATTATATTGATTTTCTTGACAAGAAGGTACGTCAGGGGGTTATGACGGTACTGAAGGAAAGCAGTGCCTCAAATGAGGGGGGCTATTATTTTCTCTATCAACTACAAAATATCCAGGGAGGGAATGAGTTTGCCACCATGCTGGTAAATGTAAATCGCCCCGATCTTGTGGGTACAGTACTCTCAGATAGTTTTACCGATGTCAAAGGAAAGATGTTTCGTAAGGAAATACTGAAAGGACTTAGGGAAGACGGTGAAGCCTTTGTTGAGTACTGGTATAAAAAACCAGGTTCAGAGGAAATATCGAGAAAGCTCAGCTATTTTAAATTGTATCCCCAATGGAATTGGGTACTGGCAAGGGGTGTTTACTTTGATGATCTGGAGACTGTCATCGCCCTGAAGAGGAAGCAATTGGCTGAACAGCTGGAACAGGATCTGTTGATGTTTCTGATGGTTATAATTGCTGCTCTTGTGGTTGCTCTTGTTCTTGCCAGTTATTTTTCAGAAGGGATTCATGATCTTTTTGAACAATATAAGAAGAAGCAGCAATACCTACAGCGAAAGCTGGAACACTCCCGTGATGAACTGGAGCTGCGGGTGCAGTCGCGTACCGCTGAACTGGAAGAGATGCATACACAGCTGCTCCATTCCGAAAAATTGGCAGCCATTGGTTCTTTCTCTGCATCTATTGCCCATGAGTTCAATAATCCATTAACCGGAATAGTAAATGTCTTTTCCAGGCTGAGGAGAACGCTCAAACTGGCAGAGAGTGATAAACGACTCACGGACATGGCCCTGAACGAATGCAGTCGGATGCAACGTTTGATCCTGGATATGCAGAGTTTTAACCGACCAAGCAGTGGCCGCAAAAGTAATTTTGAACTGCGGATAACCATTGAATCCATCCTCTTGTTAAGCAAAAAAGAGCTTTCTTTATGCCATATTGAGGTGGAGACAGATTTTAGTCCTGTGTCTACAATCGTCCATGCTATTGAAGATCAGATAAAACAGGTCCTTTTAAACCTGATTAAAAATGCCATGGAAGCCATGTCTGTTACCGGTGGAATTCTTACGATTGCTACAAAGCGTGAGGGACAGATTGTCAGGGTTGATATTCATGATAACGGTTCTGGTATCAATGCTGAATATCTTGGCCAGATTTACGATCCATTTTTTACCACTAAATCAACAGTGAAAGGTACGGGACTCGGTCTGTCCGTTTCCTATAACATTATTAAGGGGCATGGCGGTGATATTACGGTCACCTCCCACCCAGGCGAGGGTACAACCTTTGTGTTGAGCTTACCGGCGGCAACAGGAATATGAACGTTGATTTTAAACTATTAATCGCTGAAGTAGAAAAACTGGTAAAATGAATCGAATAATACAAAAATGGCAGCTGTTGTTTGACAATTTAGTTATCGCAACTGTTGGCAGTGATAATCGAGAGGCTGTCCGCAAGGTTTCACTGGTGTATGGTCTTGTGTTTGTTGGAATATCTGTTCTGTGTGTCCTCGGCCTCGTCGCCTTTTTTCAAAGTGCTTTCTGGTTGGCTGTGGTTGATTTTTTTACCGTAATTTTTTTTATCAGTCTCGTCTTGTATCTGCGCCACACAGGCAATTATGTTTTTTGCTCCTATTTGGGGGTCTCCATAATTTACTGGCTCTATTTACTGCTCTTTGTCACTGGTGGCGTAGATGGTACCGGTTTTATGTGGTATTATACATTTCCTCTTCTGGCTCTCTTTCTGTTGGGGGCTCGAGCTGGCGCCATTACTTCGTTTCTTCTTTTTTTTCCAACAGTACTTTTTCTTATTATTGACGGCCGTTCTCCGGAGGCGGCAATTTATACTCCAAGTTTTAGTTACCGTTTCGTGCCTTCTTTTATCACGGTTGTACTTTTTTCCTATATGTATGAAAGGAACCGTGAAAAAAATCAGAAGAATCTTGAAAATGCCTATCTGCGGCAGGATGCACTTATTGAGTCTCGTACTCGCGAACTGGCAGAGCTCAATGAAAACTTGCAAAAGATGGTTGCAGAACAGACCAGGGAAATTAAGACAACTCAGGAACAACTGATCCATGCTGAAAAATTAAGTGCCATTGGCTCTCTCGTTGCCTCCATTGCCCATGAATTTAACAATCCTCTCTGCGGGGTGTCGAATGTACTGAACAGAATAGAGCGACAAGGTCTTGCTGATACGAGCAATCAGAAACTGGTGGCCATGGCTGTTGATGAGTGTAAAAGAATGAAACATCTTATTCAGGATCTGCAAGCCTTTAACCGACCGACCAGTGGTTTGACGAGAGCATTTGCTCTGGAGCATCCAGTGGATGAGATACTTCTTCTGTTACAGAAGGAGTTTTCTTTAAAACGGATCGCTGTAATCAAGGAATATAATGATCTGCCCACAATGGTTAATGCGGTTGAAAATCAGATAAAACAGGTCGTCTTAAATCTGTTGAAAAACGCTGCTGAGGCTATTCCGGACTCAGGTGGCACTATTACCATTGGTACAGGACAAAAGGGCACCGATTGTGTGCTCACCGTCCATGACACCGGATCAGGTATTGCGCCTGATGTTATGGGAAGTATTTTTGAACCTTTTTTCACCACAAAACCAGCGGTTAAAGGCACGGGGCTGGGTCTGTCAGTATCTCATGGCTTAATAAAGAGCCATGGTGGAAAAATAGAAGTCCAGTCAGATGTTGGAAGGGGAACTACCTTTATTGTTACCCTGCCCATCAAGGAAAATCCAATCAATAGAGAGAGTGAGCATGACAGCAAAGAAGATACTCCTGATTGATGATGAGGAAATCATTCGTCTGAGTCTACAACAGGATCTGCAGGATGAGGGCTATGAGGTGGATATGGCAGCAGATGGGGAAACTGCTGTTATGATGTTTAATCGGGGCTATGACCTGATTATCACCGATCTGATGATGGAAGGCATGGATGGCCTTGCAGTTTTGCAAAAGGCCAGAGAAAACGATCCCCATCAGGCCGTTTTTATACTTACCGGCTACGGAGAATTAAGCTCTGCCATCGATGCCCTACGTCTTGGCGCTGCAGACTATCTTCTCAAACCGTATAATTATGAGGAACTTCTTTTACGTATTGAAAACTGCCTTGAAAAACGGGAACTACGTAAAAAAGTAACACTCCATGAAGGTATTCTTCCCATCTGTTGTGACTGTCGGAAAATCAGAGATGATGAAAAATGTGCGTTCGGTGAAGGGGAGTGGCTCACACTGGAGCAGTATTTTCATCGCAAAACGGATATCAAGCTCAGCCATAGCTATTGTCCGGAATGCAAAGAGAAGTGTTTGCTTCAAATAGAGAAAATGGGGAGATAGTTTTTAAGCGAGGACTGAGTCTTTTGTAATCTTCTGTTATCCTCGTAGCTTCACTGGAACCACGGTAACCAGAGTTTTTCTATGGTCGATGGGGCTTGGTAGATGCAAATCTTCATTCGACTTGATTGTATCCAAATGATTATTGCAGTATAGCGTGAGAAATAGAAAAAAAACTTTTTAAAGTCCCTTAATGGAGGATACCAGTATGAAAATTATCGCTATTATTTTGTTCTTCATGTTTCCTGTCGCAGCCACTGCCCAAAACCAGACTTTGAGCGGGGTTGACATGGGAAACATGATGCAGCTAATGCAGGAAATGCAGCAATGTATGGCAAAAGTTGATCAAATTGAACTGGAAAAATTCGAGAAAGAATCTGAAAAGATAAACGAAGAGATAGAAACTCTGTGTAACAAGGGAGAACGAAAAAAAGCACAAAAAACAGCTGTAGCCTATGGCAAGAAAGTAATGAAAAATTCTGTGGTGCTGCAGATGAAGGAGTGTGGAGAAATAACAAAAGGATTATTGCCGGAAAATTCACCCCCCTCTTTTGATGAGGATTTCGATTTTTCTGACCGACATGTATGTGACGAATAACAGCCTGTATTGTTCGTCGATCGCTGCTGTTGGAACGCATTCACTTGTTTTTTAGTAAATCTTTTTCTGAATGATGGAGCGTTTAATGCTGATTGAACGTCCAGCGATTGTTGTCTTAAACAGAATAGCTGATTTCGTGCTTTGCAGTGCTTTGAGATAATATTCTTTTGCCAGTGTAGGGCTTTTTCTAAACCCGTTGCTCCCTGTTTGTAGTTGGTCTGCGGCAAATATCATGGCACCAACATGTCCGTTGTCTGCTGCGGTGAACAGCCACTTTTGCAAGGCCTGTTGGGTTTCAGGGGGATTCTTTTTTTCCCGAATCATACGCACAGCCAGCTCGTATTGGGCGTCGCTGTTTCCGTTTTCTGCTGCCCGTTGCAGGTAGTGCATCGCCTCTGTAAGTGTATAACTTTGTGGGGATTGGGCCAGTTGGTATTGGGCACTGGCGTCATTAGCCCTGGCCTGTTCCTGCAGGGGAGTAATATCTCGAAAATGTTCAAGCAGGACCCTGTACTACTGTTGTAGCAGAGTGAAATTCTGGGTTTTAGGAATTGCCTTTTTATACCATGCTTCTATCTTTTGCTGCGGATTGTCTCCGGTATTAATTACTAGAGCATCGGTAATGGAAGGGGAGCCTTCCAGCATACGACTTGCCTTTTGTGATAAATCCGGATCAACCTCTACTCCCTTGTCCATGCTCTTACGAAATAATTGACGAGCCAGGTAGAGGTTTTTGGGTACCACTCCGGTTCCTGACTGATACAGGGAACCCAGGCGGATACTTGCCGTTGTAAGGCCATTTGGTCAAAGGCCTGCAGTTCACTGATCGCATCGACTTCCTGGGTGAAACTGCGTGGGCCATTGAGGGTTCGTCGAGCCAGATCGTAGTGGGCCTCGGAGTTGTCAAGCCGTGCGGCTGATTTCATATGTTCCATACCGGCTGAATATTGCCTGTCGTCAAGCAGCTCCTTTGCCAAGCGGTACTCTTTTTGCGGATCCTCGATGGCCTGTTGCGTTGCTGTCTCCCAGCTCCCTCCCAGACGTTTTAACTGTGCCAGTCTTTTACTGGTGTCTCTATATTCCGATGACCAGAATTGCTGTGTAAAACGTTGGCCAGTGGTATCTGTCGGCAGCGTTTGTAACAGGCGCTGATTGAAATCGAGTGAGAGGCTGAGATCATTGCTATCGGCATCCGCTTTTTCTTTATAGTATCTGATAGTTGCTGCAGAGCATCGGGATTAGCATCGACAGCAGCCATTGTATACCATCGTAGAACTGATCTGTTCAGCGTATGTGGCGGAAGTATCCTCATTGGCAAGTTTTGCCAGCTGAACCGCCGCTGCACTGTGTCCTGCATAGGCAGCACGTGTCAGATAGTCTATTGCCCGTTTATGGAGGATTGTATCTTTTGCGGGATGTTGTAAATAGGCCTGAGCCTTCTTATACAACATCTCCGGGGCATCGACCGTGTTCTCTCCATCGGGGTCCGCTGTCGTTTTGTCTGTTTGCTGAGTTATTACTGGAGTGAGAGGCTGCAGATCGGTATCGGATGGAGGTGTCTCTTCGAGGATGGCCTGCCATTTTCCGGTAGGGTTTGTATCTTTATCAAATAAAATACCACCCTGGCGATACTCCTGAATCAGAAAAACCATTGCCTTAGGGGAGCCTCTCTCAGCAGCTTCAAGCAGTAATTGTCTTGCGAGTGCTAAATCCCTGTCATGGCCTGCTTGGCCAACATAAACAATGCTTCGGGGGGATTTCTGTCAGCTGCTCGATCGAGCCATGCTTTGCCTTCTCTTGTACCTTCTGAGAGTCTGGCAAGCTGAAGCATGGAATCAGATTCTCTCAGGCCCCCGCTTCCGGTCGTATAATGGTCCGCCATCCACATTTGCGCCCATTGGTGTTTGTCATCAGCCCAGTATTCAACATAGAGAGCCGGATTGATATGGAAGAGGTAGATAAATGCCAGGGTGGAGATGGCAAACCACACGGCATCCACCCATGAACTCCCGACAAGCCAGAGAATTAAGAGGATACAGGGCAGGAGACAGACAAGGACAAAGAGGATAACCTGATAGTTTTCAGGACGAGATCCATGGGAGACCCCTATGGTGAATAAACCGCCAGCCAACAGGGCAAGACAGCTTAGCAGAAGGGGAAACATAACAAAAAAACTTGAATTTACGGTGTTGCTGGGCACAGCGGCGGCCCCATCGCAGCCAACAGACCGGTTCTCTGACACTGAATGACAGCACTGCAAATGCCAGAAGGACATAGGTGTTGACGATCAAAAGGAGTGATAGGCTGGACAGATCAATCATATACAAGTGGACGGTAACGCCTGGCAGATCTCTTACCAGCCAAGGGCGGGCTATACAAGAGAAGCCAGAATATTGAACAGTGTTGTGTCTCCTGTTTAGAGGATATCACAACAGTAATGCTGGAATCAAGGAAGGAGGAAATGATAGTTGTAAAGCAAGTGACCGTGAGGTGATATCTGGATTATGTCATTACGGCAAAGGTCTTAGCAGGAACAACGATAGTTGTCTTTATAAATAATTCAACTAAAGACTTTAGAAGAAATTCCAATTCAAACTTGCCTGGGTAAAAAAGATAGTATCTTTATCACCTCCAGTTTCTGCACCGTACTGAGTTCTGAGAGTCATTGACAGTTGCTCTGTAATGGGCCAGTTTAAAAGTAAATCACCCTGATTAAGCCAGGAATCTTCATTTTCAGAGTATTCTAATTGATATTCCAACTGTATTTGTAACTGCTGCCATGGTTGCCACTGATATTTTGTAGTGAGATTGACAATTGTTTCCTCTTCTTCAGTATAATATCCACTGCCAAGGCTCGTCTGAAATCCTGGAAACCAGGAAGGCCAGTAACTCACCTGAATGTTGCCGTTGAATTGATCCATGTTTCTGGAGTTGTACTGTTCGTAGTAGATGCTGGAACCAATTTCCAGGCGCGGTGCTAGGACCATCCCAGCAGATAGTCCAGTGAGTTCCTTCACTTCGACATACAATAATGCACGTTCATTGAGGAGATCATAAATTGGATCCGTCTCCCTGTTTCTGGAATAATTAATGGCAGTCCAAAATCCGTCTCCCCTGTAGTTTATGAGAACATGTCCGGTAATTATATGTTCGTCATCTTCCAGTTGATAGAAGGCATCGTCATCATCACTGCTGAATTTTTCATCACGAATCCGAATTGATGTGGATACACGATCCATAAGTGGCCAGGAAAGCATGAAAAAAGGTGCTTGACGATGCAGGGAGAAATCGATATCACCATAAATCAGATTATCCTGTTGTATGAAAGAGTCGAGCCAGCCAAATCCAATTGTTTTTCCCTCACCCCAGGATTTAGTTACCTGTACTTGTCTCACCTGTTCCTGCCAGGAGATATAGTCTTTCTGTAATAAAGGAGAATATTCATTTTCAGTCACGGAAGACCAATATATCCTTAATTGCAGTTGTCTCGTTTTTTGTATACGTTTGATTCCCTGTTGTGCTGTTGCATTGTCTGCTGAAATTTCTAATGCCTGCTGGTATGCATCCAGCGCATTGTCGTTTTTCTTGAGAGATTCCCAGGTCTGAGCAAGACCTAACCATAAAGAAACATTTTGATTATCTTCTTTTAACTTTTCCTTATACTGTTCCACCAGACCAAGATAATATTTCAAACCAAGGGAAAGTCCGGCACTGTCACCTAATCCAACAATACCGCTTTCTTCCATGTCAAAATCTTTATTGACGCTGCCGAGTTTTGAAGATACTTCGAGTTGATGCAGGACAAGGGCATTTTTGTCTTCTGTTGGAGAGCTATCAGGTACTTCAGCTTCTAGCGGTGCACTGAAAGAAGTTCCGGATAAAGAAAAAACAAAATATAGCGATAGGGTTAAACAAATGAGGAAATTTTTCATAAAAATCATTAAAAACTATGTCTACTTAGATTTTGAGGACGATTTGTAAATCATACCCCGTCGTATTTATGGATAAAACACAGATTGTGTTTTACTGTTTGTTCCTACCCTTACCAGACCCCATGGCACGGTTAGCTTGTTGCTGCTCTTGCATAACTTGCAGTTCCTGCTCGGAAATCTGTCCATCTTTATGGGTGTCAACCGTGCTGAAGGTGGGAGCGTTGGCTATGCCACGCCCTGAACGACCAGTTTCTTTAACGGCAGTCTGTCGTTGTTCGCAGATAGTATTGTATTCCTGTTCGTTAATGTTCCCATCTGTATTAGCATCATATGTCGCAAAGGATACAGGGCCTCTGGTTTGAACGTTTTGAGCATGAACTGTAGTTACCACTATTAGGTTGAATGCGCCGGCAATCAGTGCTGTTGTAGGTATATTTTTGTATGAAGAACTTGTAGGATAAATAAAAAAGGCGGGCCGTGGCCCACCTTTTTATAACCGTGTCTAATTTAGTATCTGCCACCCCTATAGCCGACACCGGTGCCGGTACCAACAGGAAGTCCTGTGGTATCGCAGAGTCCATCACCATTAGCATCGACAAAATTATCATTGATACCATCACCATTGGCATCAACAAAAGCTCCTGCACCAACAGGAAGTCCTGTGAGGTCACAGATGCCATCACCATTAGCGTCAACAGAATAATCATTAATACCATCACCATTGGCATCGACAAAACCGACTCCCGTTCCGATTCCTGCGCCTGCTCCACCGCCTGCGCCTCTAAAACGTCCTGCGTCAGCAGTTACTGGTGCTGCTAACATTCCACATACCATAAGTGTCAAAGCTGTTTTTACGATTGTTCCTGAGTGTTTCATTTGGATCTCCTGTTACATAAGATTGATTGTAAACTACTTTAGTTTTATTCGAATCATGTTTTATGCTGAACAATCAGCAGGAACCATGCCACTTTTATGGCTTGTGTTAAATACGTGTGTTTACCGTGTGTTATGCTGTTTTTTGTTTGTGGGCACTCATGGTGGGTTTCGACAAAGGCTGATTGTGGGCGACATTTTTGTCGATAAAGTTGGATAATGTTTAGTTTTGAGGCGTACAAACGATGTCCCAGTGTACTCAAAAGACGATATTTAACAAAAAATAATACGTGGACATCAACGTCTGGGAAAAGTGTACTGGCTGGAGGAAGGGAAAGAACAGTTGTGATTGCATCTTTATCAGTTTCTCTGATAAGGTAGTTTCCAATATTCATGCAGTTGGATTAAAAACTGGAATGGGTAAGTAAGCATAGTAGAATAATTAACATGAACATTTTTTCAGGCAGATCCTGATTTACAACTCCCCTGGAAGTGGGGCTATAGCCCCGCCCCAACTCGCAATCGGCGGGACTGAATTCTCGTTTCCTGGAGTTTTCTTTGTGCAATGGATAAAAATTCCATTCCTAATGAGAAATACGGGCTAGTGTCTGCCAAGATGTAACATCATAAATAGAACAGTCCTGCAGGATAAATGGAAAAGAGTATTTCTTCTCATAAAAGCATTGCAGCCGTAATTGCCGGATACGAAAATCTTGCCGTATGGGCAGATCTTCTTGATCGCATCAATGTCTTTCCCGTGGCCGATGGCGATACTGGGGTAAATCTTCGGGTAAGCCTTGCCCCCCTGCGGGAATGTTGCGCGGATATGGCAATTGTTGTGGCTCGTCTTGCCTGCAATGGCCGTGGAAATTCGGGAAATATTGCCGTTGCATTTTTTTGTGAATTTCTTAATCCCAAAAGTGGCGGCTTGGTGTCACAGGTCAAAAGAGGCCGTGATAAAGCCTGGCAGGCCATCGCTGATCCCAGGCCCGGAACCATGCTGGCCGTTTTTGATTGCCTTTCTTTGTTGTTGAATGATGAGAATTGGAATGATCTTGATTACCTGAAGATCAGAAAACAGTTGCAGGACGCAGTACTTGCCACCAGGCAACAGTTACCGGAGCTTTCGGCGGCAGGAGTCGTTGATTCCGGTGCTTTGGGAATGTTTCTCTTTTTTGATGGATTTTTTCGGGAAATCAGCGGACAGAAAACAGATGTGAGTTCGGTGCCTGATCTCTTTGGCGATACCCTTTGTATAGACTCTTCCTATCAGCCACAGGCAAGCGGTGAGTTTTGCGTGGAGGCCTTGCTTGCAGTTGATGGGAGCCAGGAGGATCTTAGCAGAAGAATAGCTGCGTTAGGAAATAGCGCAGTTGTCGTGCCCGATGATTGCGGAGTAAAATTGCATATTCATACCCGGGATCCAGAGCAGTTACGAAATAAGCTCTCCTTGCTGGGTGATGTCGTGAACTGGTCGGACGAGGCCATGGATCCAATGATTGCGGCGGGTGAACAGAAATTGTTTCCTCAGAACAGTATCAGGATTATGAGTGATGCTGCAGGCTCCATTCCCCTGGAGATTGCCCGTGGTCATGGACTCATCCTGCTTGATAGTTATATTCTGGCCCAGGATCAGGCTCTTCCGGAAAGTCTTTTTTCTTCGGAACAGCTCTATGTCCTGATGAAAGCGGGGGCACGCGTCAGCACTGCCCAGGCGTCGACTCATGAACGCCATCTTCATTATGATGCGGCTGTCCAGCAGTATGAGAAGGTACTGTATCTCAGTACCGGTTCTGCCTTTACCGGTAATTTTGCAACTGCCGGGGAGTGGAAGACTAATCATGATTTAAGTGACCAGTTTACTGTGCTTGATACTGGTGCAGCGTCTGGCCGGTTGGCCGTTATCGCACTGTTGACTGCTCGTCTTGCCGGAGAGGGTGCGAGTGCTGATGTGGTGATAGACTACGCAGAGAAACTCATCAGAGAGGCAGAGGAGTATGTGTTTATCCATGAGCTGAAGTATCTAGTGGCCGGGGGCCGTGTCTCCAGGGTCAAGGGGTTCTTTGGAGATTTGCTGCATATGAAACCTGTTATCAGTCCGGGTTTTGACGGGGTTCGCAAGGTCAGTGTGGTTCGGGATCGTGCGGCCCAGATGGATTTTGCCAGGGGCAGGCTTCGGGAGTCGGATCATCAGGGCTCTGCTCTGCTAGTGTTGCTGCAGTATACAGATAATAAGGAATGGCTGGTAAATGTTGTTGAGCCACAGATACATAAGCAGGTTCCTGAAGCTGAAATTCTGCTGGTTCCTCTGTCACTCACCTCGGGTGTTCATATGGGGCCGGGAACCTGGAGTATTGCCTTTGCGGCCACCGAGGGTCCCGAATGCTGAATCCCGATAAGGTTGTTATTATCATCCCTGCCTATAACCACGGAACCCGTATCAGCGATGTGGTGTGGAAGGCTGCAGCACTTGGCTACCCCATCGTTGTTGTGGATGATGGTTCAACGGATAAGACTGCAGATATCCTCTCTTCCCTGGAAGGTATTACGGTGTTGATTCATCCACAGAACAGGGGGAAAGGTGCAGCCCTGCTAACAGGTTTTGCATCGGCTCGGGACTCTTTTGATTGGGCGATAACACTGGATGCAGATGGTCAGCATAAACCTGAGGATATCGAAAAGCTCTTAGCGGCTGTAAAGGGGAATGGTCGTCCCATTGTTATCGGAGCGCGGCAGGGAATGGATGGTGAAAATGTTCCATGGACTTCACGGTTTGGGAGAGGATTTTCCAACTTCTGGGTATGGATATCTGGTGGCCCACGAACCAGTGACTCACAGTCTGGATTCAGGCTGTACCCCTTGTCGGAAGTACTTGATCTTGACGTCCGTGCCAGGCGTTTTCAGTTTGAGGTTGAGATTCTGGTCGCTGCTCATCGGATGAACATTCCGGTTATTGAGGCTCCGGTACAGGTTGTTTATCAGAAGGGTGAGGAACGCATTTCTCATTTTCTTCCTTGGAAAGATTTCTTAAGGAACACGGCTACCTTCAGCAGGCTGATTTGGAAAAGAATTTTTTCTGTCCCGGGAAAACGAAAATGAAAGGTTTCTGGTATGCATTTCTTGAAAAAATGACCAGAATATGTGGCTCCTGGCTCTTTGTTGTCGTCTCCAAAACCATTGCTGTGGGGTATTTTCTTTTTTCAAAGAATACTAAGGAGAGTCGTCGTTTTTATGGCCTCCTCTATCCTCATAAAAGCAGATTTCAGCATACCCTGTGTACCTTCCGTCAGTATCAGAATTTTACCACCATTCACTATGATCGCTTTCTTGCAAGCAAAGGTATGAAGACGACCTTTGTTTCAGATGGCTGGGAAAAGCTCGAAGCTGTGGTGCAGGAAAAAGGTGCAATCCTTCTTATGTCCCATCTTGGAAACTGGGAGATTGCAGCTCAGCTCCTTCAACAGCAGGAAGATACATTGAAGCTTCTTCTTTATATGGGTGTGAAGGAAAAAGAGGGCGTGGAGGGACTCCAGAAAGAGCAGTTACAGGAGTCCGGGGTGAAAATAATTGGTGCCCCGCGGGATGGCGGCTCACCTTTTGATGCGGTTGAAGGCATTCGTCTCTTGCAGGATGGAGGACTTATTTCCATGACCGGTGACATTGTCTGGCGCGAAGATCAGCGGAGTCTTGAGGTTGATTTTTTAGGCGGGAAGGCCAGGGTTCCTGAGGCACCATATATATTTGCCATGGTTTCTGGAGCACCCATCTTCTGCTTTTACAGCTTTCGTACGGGGAAAAACAGCTATCAGTTCAGCCTTGCCGATCCTCTCTATATTCATTGTGAAGAGAGGGCAGAGCGAAGGGTGATGATCCAGAAAACAGCTCAGCACTATGCCGATTTGCTCGAAGAACAGCTTCGCGCCCATCCGCTGGAATGGTATCATTTTGATCGATTTGTTCAGTGAAAGAGGCTAACACTCTCCCAATACCTGCTTCACCGCATGGCCGAGTTGCTCTATTGAGTAGGGTTTTTTTATAAACAGGTTTGCGCCGAGTTTCAGGGCTGCTTTTACTTCCGTACTTTCAGAAAAGCCACTGGCAATGATTGCCTTCTGGTTGGGATACAACTTAATTATTTCTTCATACGTTTGACGTCCGTTCATACCCGGTTCCATCAGCATATCTACTACGATTAAGTCAACAGGCTTTTCCTTTATAAATTTGATGGCCAATTCACCAGAACAAACTGAATCAACAA
>CAZIDU010000039.1:0-31723 GCA_964538055.1 uncultured Desulfocapsa sp.
TCTGAATATTTCTCCTGGCTATTTTGGATGATTATTTTTTTCCATCTCCCTAAGCGCCTTTCTTGGGCTTGATTATACCAGTGTTGCTCTTGGTGGCGTTCCGGAGCTTCCTATTCCAGTACTTGCTACTATTCCCGTTATCGGGAAACTTTTCTTTTCCCATGATATTCTTATTTACTGTTCCGGGGGCTTGTTTGTGGCCATTTCCTGGTTTTTGTATAAAAGCAAAACAGGACTTCTTTTGCGCGGGATAGGAGAGGCCCCGAAATCCGCCCATGCACTCGGCTATAATGTTATTAAAATCAGATATATCGCAGTCTTGTTTGGTGGTGCCATGGCAGGGCTTGGAGGTGTATATCTCTCTGTTGCCTATACACCGATGTGGGTAGAAGGTATGGTTGCCGGAAGAGGTTGGGTTTCTCTGGCACTTGTCGTGTTTGCAAGCTGGAGACCAGCCAGGGTGATGCTTGGTGCCTATCTTTTCGGTCTTATTACAATTGCCCAGTTTCATGTCCAGGGCTTTGGTATTGATATTCCGGCGCAGCTTTTGGCCATGTTGCCGTATGTGGCGACGATTGTGGTATTGGTATTTATTTCTAGAGACAAGAATACAATACGATTGAATTCGCCAGCGTCGCTAGGTATAACCTATCATCCAGACAACCAGTAAAAGCTCACCAGCACTCCATGGTCACCCAACCAGACCAGTCAATAGAGGAAAAACTCTTATTGACTGGTCTGGTTGAGTGACCCTGAAGCACTGCTAAACTTTTATTTTATGTAACTATTCACCGAAATTGAGTTTGAGTCGGAATTGCATAATGAATACGCTGGTAGGAAACTGGGGACATGACCCAATTCGTCTTTGTCTTTTGAATTGGGATCGTGTCCACCGATTCCGCATTGGGTTCAGGAAGGGTTGAGTTTTTATGAGGTTCAGGAATTTTTTTAAGAGTACATTAATGTCGTTCAATGCATCGTAAATTTTCAAAAAAAAAGGAGAAACAGATGACAAGTATGAAGAAACAGGTTTTATCCGTTTTTATTCTTCTGGCGTGTGTGGCAGGATTTTCCCTGTCTGCATCGGCTCAAGAGAAGTTGAAAGTAGGTTTTGTCTATATCAGTCCCATCGGGGATGCAGGATGGACGTACCAGCATGATCTTGGACGTCTTGAGCTTGAAAAAAATCTTGGTGATAAAATAGAAACCAAATATATCGAAAGTGTACCGGAAGGACCAGAAGCTGAGCGTGTAATCAGAGATCTTGCCAAAAGCGGCCATGATCTTATTTTTACCACCTCATTTGGATACATGAACCCCACCCTCAAAGTTGCCAAAATGTTTCCCGAAAAACGTTTTGAGCATTCCACCGGATACAAAACAGCCAAAAATGTCGGCACCTATATGTGTCGCTTTTATGAAGGCCGTTATCTGACTGGTATCGTCGCTGGAAAAATGACAAAGTCCAATACCCTGGGCTATGTTGCAGCATTTCCAATCCCTGAAGTACTCCGTGGTATCAATGCCTTTACCCTCGGGGCCAAATCCGTTAATCCTGATGTCAAAGTAAAGGTAATCTGGGTAAACTCATGGTTTGATCCAGGCAAAGAGCGTGAAGCTTCTGAAGCACTGATCACCCAGGGCGCAGATGTTATCACCCATCATACCGATTCAACTGCCCCAACCCTCACTGCTGAAGAAAAAGGTGTTTATTCCATCGCCTATCATTCGGATATGTCCAAATATGGTCCCAAGGCTCACCTTACAGCAACCACCCATGTCTATGGCGATTTCTACACGAAAACGACACAGGCTGTGCTCGATAATACCTGGAAATCTGAAGTTGTCTGGAGTGGTATAAAAGAGGGTTCCATTAAGCTTGCACCTATGAACCCTGCAGTACCTGCAGATGTTGTCGCACTTGTAGAAACAAAGACAAAAGCTATTGCTGACGGATCCTTCCATCCTTTCCAGGGGCCCATCAAGGATCAGAGCGGTAAAGTTGTTGTGGAAGCTGGAAAATCTCTTACTGATAAGGATCTTCTGGGTATGAGCTATTATGTTGAAGGTGTTCTTGGGAATATTCCGAAATAGTTTTTTTTACTCTTTCGTTATTTTCCAAGTAAGGGATGTTTTCGGAAGTGGGACTTCAGTCCCGCCGAGTATGCTTTTGGGCGGGGCGAAAGCCCCACTTCCTGGAAAAATGTTCAAGTTATTTATTATTCCTTCATAAGGAGATGGGTCTTGCTTAGCTCATCTCCTTTTTTTTCGTTCAGGTGTCGGAAAAAACATTATGGATCACATTACAGAACTGAAATGCCTTATCTGCGGCAGGGGATATGCACCGGGTGATATCAAGTATATCTGTCCTCGGCATGGCAACGAGGGGATTGTGGATGTACGCTATGACTACGATCTCATCAAGAGCCGGATTAGCCGGGAGAGTCTTGCGGCGAGCAGAGATTATTCTATCTGGCGTTATAAACCCCTACTCCCGATTTCTGCAGATGCGGCATTGCCACCGCTTGCAATCGGCTGGACTCCTCTCTATAAGGCACCGCGTCTTGCCGGGAATCTGGGCTTGCAGCATCTGTGGGTGAAGGATGATGGTCGTCTGCCCACGGCAAGTTTTAAGGATAGAGCCAGTGCTGTTGCCGTGGTTAAGGCACGGGAGATCGGAGCTGAGATTATAACCACCGCCAGTACCGGTAATGCAGCCGCAGCACTCAGCGGTATCTGTGCCAGTGTGGGGCAGGCAAATGTGATCTTTGTACCGGAGTCCACTCCGGAGGCTAAAATTGCCCAGCTTCTGGTCTATAACTCCACGGTGATGCTGGTCAGGGGCACTTATGATGATGCCTTTGAACTCTGTCTTGAGGCCGCAGCCGAATATGGCTGGTATAACCGCAATACCGGCTATAACCCCTATATGACAGAGGGTAAGAAGACAGCGGCCTTTGAGATTTGCGAGCAGCTGAACTGGGAGGCTCCCGATGTGATTCTGGTCTCCGTTGGTGATGGCTGTATTATCGGTGGTCTTCATAAGGGGCTCAAGGATTTGATGGCGCTGGGCTGGATTGATCATATGCCTCGCCTTATCGGGGTTCAGGCCGAGGGCAGCAACTTTATGTACGAGGCGTGGCAGAATGATGAGGATATCCTCACCAAGGCACCGGTTTCAGGGATTACCGTGGCTGACAGTATCAGTGCCGGACTGCCTCGGGATAGAATTAAGGCACTTGCAGCCGTGACCGAGACGGATGGCGCCTATGTCGTTGTCAGTGATGATCAAATTCTCGCTGCTATTCCCGCATTGGCCCGGGGGGTAGGGGTGTTTGCAGAGCCGGCAGGTGCAGCTGCCTACGCAGGTCTTGTAAAAGCAGTTGCGGATGGCCTGGTACAGTCCCGGGAGCGAATCGTTGTTTTGAATACCGGCAATGGTCTTAAAGATATCAAAAGCAGTATGACTGCAGTCGGGATGGCTGGATCCATTCCTCATCATATTGAAGCAAGTCTTAGTGCTTTAAAACAGTGCATTGAAACGAGTCCAATATCAGAAGGTAAATGTTAGAGGAGCAGTTGTGAGAAAATTAATTGATTTGACGATAGAAGATCCGGCCAAGCTTGAAAACGCAGTGCAGCGTGCCCGAGAGCAGAACATCATTATCCCCACCTTTAAGCAGATGATTAATCCGAAACTGATCCCGGATGCTATCACCAGAAAACTGGAAGGGGTTGGCCTCTGGGATCTGAATCCACTGAACCTGTTTCGCATCAACTGGCACAATGAGGCTAAGGAGAGTGGCGGCAAATTTGGCGGGGTCAACTATCTGGTTCTTCCAAAGGAACTCACCGGGATTGATGCCCGTATCGTGATTCTCCTCGGGAAGTGGTTTCCAACGGGTGCCCATAAGGTCGGTGCCGCTTACGCCTGTCTTGTGCCGCGCCTTGTCACCGGTCAGTTTGATCCCACTACCCAGAAGGCAGTCTGGCCAAGTACCGGGAACTATTGCCGTGGTGGTGCCTATGACTCCACGCTACTGGCCTGTGATTCCATTGCTATCTTGCCAGAGGGTATGAGTAAGGAACGTTTTGACTGGCTTGCCGGTGTGGCTGGAGAAACCATCAAGACTCCGGGGTCGGAGAGCAACGTTAAAGAAATTTTCGATAAGTGCTGGGAACTGCGTAACTCGGGTCAGCAACTGTCCATCTTTAATCAGTTTGATGAATTTGGGAATTACCTCTGGCATTATGAGGTCACCAGCCGGGCAATGATGGAGGCATTGGAGGCGACTATGGGTGCAGGTGATCGTTTTCGGGCCACCATTTCAAATACCGGGTCGGGCGGCACCATTGCCTGTGGTGATTATATGAAAGAGCAGTTTCCACTCTCCAAGATCGTGGCCAGTGAAGCACTGCAATGTCCGACTCTTCTGAACAATGGATTTGGAGCGCATCGTATCGAAGGAATAGGCGACAAGCATGTTCCCTGGATCCATAATGCCAAGAATACGGATGTGGTCACCGCCATTGACGACTGTGGCCCCATGGCATTGATCCGACTCTTTAACGAGCCGGCAGGTCAGGAGTATCTGGTCAGTCAGGGAGTCTCCAGAGAACTGGTGGATAATCTCCATCTTCTGGGAATCTCAAGTGTGGCCAATGTCCTGGCAGCCATTAAAACTGCCAAATACTATGAGATGGATGATAAGGATGTCATGATCACCATGGCAACAGACTCCATGGAGATGTACCAGAGTCGCCTCACAGAGCTCACCGAAGAAGATGGTGAGTTCACCAGTATGGACGCAGCTGCTGCCTACCACCGCTATATGCTGGGAGAGACCACCGACAATATGCAGGAGTTGAGTTATGTTGACCGCAAGCGGATTCATAACCTCAAGTACTTCACCTGGGTTGAGCAGCAGGGCAAAACTCACGAAGAGATTCAAGCCCAGTGGTATGATGCAGATTATTGGAGCAGTATCCATCATTCCATGGATGAGATCGATGATTTGATCGATGCCTTTAACGAACGTACCGGCTTATTGCAGAAGCTATGAAAACCTGGATACAAACCCCCCTGGCCATCCTTGTTCCGGAAGGGATCGATGGTCGTGGGGGAGTAGTGGTTGAGAATGGTATGATCTTGGAGGTGCTTGCCTATGGTAAGCAACCGGCAGGTGAGTGTGATAATATTTTTGATGCCTCCATGCATGTTCTTCTCCCTGGTCTTATCAACACCCATCATCATTTCTATCAAACCCTGACCCGGGCCTACTCCGGTGCCTTAAATAAAGAATTATTTCCCTGGCTGAAGAGTCTTTATCCCGTTTGGGCTGGGCTCAACGAAGAAATGATTCATGTGTCAACACGGCTTGCGGCAGTGGAGTTACTCCTCTCGGGCTGTACAACAGCTGCTGATCATCATTATATTTTCCCCGAGGCAGCACCAACTGCCCTTGATATCCAGGTGGATGCCATACAGGAAACAGGTCTGCGAGCCACCCTGACCCGTGGCTCCATGAGTCTCGGGGAAGATGATGGTGGCCTGCCACCCCGCAATACTATTCAGGCCGAAGATGTAATTCTTGGCGATTGTGCCCGGGTGATAGACCGCTATCATGATGGAGAAGAGGGGGCCATGATGCAGATCGCTCTGGCACCCTGTTCACCATTCAGTGTGACCGAGGAGTTGATGAAAGAGACGGCTTTGCTGGCACGTGCCAAAAAGGTCCGCCTCCATACTCATCTGGCTGAGACAGACGATGAAACCGCATTCTGCCTGAAACTCTTCGGGGTCCGTCCAGTGGATTATCTGGAGCGGGTTGGCTGGCTGGCAGATGATGTGTGGCTGGCGCACGGGATTCATTTCGACGAAGAAGAGATTCAACGACTTGGCCGGGCAGGAGTCGGGGTGAGTCATTGTCCGAGCTCCAATATGTTTTTGGGATCCGGTCAATGTCGCAGCCTTGATCTGGAAAAGGCAGGCTGTCCGCTGGGTCTTGGGGTTGATGGCTCGGCCTCCAATGATTGTTCAAATATGATTCAGGAAGTGCGTCAGGCACTGCTGCTGCAGCGTCTTCGATATGGTTCGGTTGCAATTACCCATCTCGATGCCCTGCGCTGGGCAACGGAGGGTTCTGCTCGCTGTCTTGGGCGGGATGATATAGGCGTTATTGGTATTGGCATGCAGGCCGATCTGGCTCTGTTTAAGCTCGATGAACCACGTTTCTCGGGTGCCGATGATCCGCTTGCTGCCCTGTTGCTTTGTGGTGCACACAGGGCTGACTATGTCATGGTGGCTGGAAAATGGAAGGTTGAGGGTGGGCAGGTAAATGGAGTCGATCTGCCCGGCTTACTGGAAACACACAGCAGGGCTGCCAGAGAATTAATGTGTTCACTATGAATCCTCGTGCAGAAGTTTAAACCGGACACTCCTGACTTTAACCGTGGTTCTTTCTTATATGATAGAAAAAGAAATTCTTGCTCAGTTGCATCGTGGCCGCACTATTGCTCTGATCACCATAATTGATAAGAGCGGTTCTGCTCCACGCCTTCCCGGATCCAAGATGTTTGTGGCAAGCGATGGGACCACCACCGGTACCATTGGTGGAGGCAGGATGGAGCATACCGCCTGTGAGGCCGCCGTAAAGGTTGCGGCTGGTGCTGTGCCCGTTCTTGCTGAAATCGATATGCGCGGCACTGGAGCTGAGGGCGATACGGATATGATCTGCGGAGGGATACAGCTCCTTCTTATCGAACGGCTTACGCCTGATATGGCTCCTCTGTTTGAGCAGGCTCTGGCCTGTTTCGCGGATGGTGCGAAGGGGGGCTGGCTGATTGATATATCAAACGCTGAAAGACCTCTCCGTTCTTTTCTTGATATGCGCAGCGACAGTCCATTACCGGATGTCGATTGCAAGGCGATCATGCGGCGCAGGGTTACTCAGCTTATACAAACTGGAGAGCAGTCTCTGGTAATCGATCCATTGCCCAAGTCCGGCACCGTGGTTCTGTTTGGTGGCGGTCATGTCTCCAAAGAAGTTGCCTGGCTTGCCTCTTCTGTGGATTTTGATGTGGTGGTCTGTGATGACCGTCAGGAATTCTCCAACGCGGAGAGATTTCCCATGGCGCGAGCCACCCATGTTATTAAGGATTTCCAGAACCTTTTTACAGGTATTGGTCAGGGAGAAGACTACTATCTGCTTATTATCACCCGTGGTCATAGCTACGACCAGGAAGTTCTGGCTCAGGCCCTGCGGACACCTGCTCGCTATATCGGAATGATAGGGAGCAGGAGGAAGCGTGACATCTGTTATGGGAATCTTCACGATCAGGGCTTTAGTGATGCTGATTTTGCCAGAGTCCATTGCCCTGTTGGCCTTTCCATAGGATCTGAGACTCCAAGAGAAATCGCAGTCAGTATTATAGCAGAGTTGATTGCGGCCCGTGCCGGGGTTCTGTAGCCTATGCCGGGTATTGCTGAAACCCTGCTCAGGGAAAACGACCGGCTTATCTCCATTGTGGGAGGAGGCGGCAAGACTTCTCTAATGTTCTTTTTGGCTCACGCATTGCGGCAAAAAGGACTCAGGGTGGTCTGCACCACCACCACCCGTATTTTGAAACCAACCACGGAACAGAGCCCGGAGCTTGTTTTGCTGGACCAACCGGGATTTAAGCAGTCTCTCCAGGACTCTCTTGGTCGATACGGTCATGTGACGGTGGCTCAGCATCTTTTGGCAGAAGGTGATAAGCTGCAGGGCCTGAGCTGTAGTCAGGTTGAGAGTATCCTTGAATATTCCTGTGTAGAACGAATGATTATAGAGGCCGATGGTGCCAGAAACTTATCCTTTAAAGCCCCGGGTGACAACGAGCCCGTTGTGTCGCAAATAACAGACCTCTTTATTAGCATGGTTGGCCTTGATATTATCGGCAAGACACTGGAAGACGCCAATGTCTTTCGGGCCGGGCTGGTATCAACCCTGACAGGCTCGCCAATGGGAGATGCTATCACGCCCCTGATCGTGGCAAAATTAGTCGTCCATGCAAAAGGTCTTTTTAAGGGATGTCCCGGGAAGGCACGCAGTGCTTTTTTTCTTAACAAGACAGATATTTCAGGTGGCAGGGAGAAAGCCCTTTCAGTTATAGAAGCAGTTAAAAAGCTTGAAGGGAAAAAGCCAGATTTTTGGCTTAGTGGCTCGATCAAAGACAATCTGTGTGAAGCCACAGATGTTTTTTAGTGTGGCTGATATGGGTGATAAGAATTCACTTTGGGCCGAGAAAGTACCAAGGGGGAAAATAACTTCCGCAACGTATCAGCTTACTTCTTTGACGAAACTCCTGGACACTCCAGAAAAAGTTCTTGGGGTTCATTCTTGAATTTATTCCAGAATGGAAACGTTCGGCAATGTTTAGGCCTGCTTTCATAGATTGTACATTGACAATCTATGAGGTCAAAAAAACAGCAGAGATGCTCCCCGTTTACGACGCGCTCTCGAAGTGAAAGCCTTCCTTGAGCCTCGCGTACATATTGCTTGGCAAATACTACGGCAGCCATTTTTTTCGCATCAGCTATTTTTTCCAGCTCTTCCATACTAATCCAAACATAACCACTAAACCCTCGACAGCATTTTCCACCACATGTTTTGCATGCATTACTGTTAAAAAGATAGGGAAAGTTGTCTTGATTGTCCATTTTTTGTATCGTATAACGTTTGAATTAATAAACGATTGCGGGGCTGTTTCCGCAATCCGACTTGAACGTTTTGTGTACGCCAAGGTATGCGTGAATTCATGGGGTTTAAGTCCTCTGTAAGTGTTCCTGTGCCAAGTGACAACTTAGCATAAATTACCAGCCGAAGGCAAGGGCATTACCGTGAGGGGTGGCTGTGGTGGTAACACGTTGGAATGGTGAACTAATGTGGTGCTGGGTGCTTAAGTGGGGTTGGCTTTTGATGTTGCTGTTTGAGTGGGAGTCATATATGGTGGTTATATGATTTTTTCCGGAATTGTCTGTAGACTGGTGGGTGCGAGAAGGTGAGTTCTGAAGCTATTACCACAGAACTTCCTGTAAACGCATTCTCCTGGGTGCTAGCAATGTTCGGCACTGCAGTGGGGGCAGGTATCCTGTTTCTGCCTATTCAGGTTGGGCAGAGCAGTTTTCTGGTTCTGCTGCTGGTGGCTGTACTCATTTATCCGACCATCTACCTAGGCCATTGTTTCTATGCCCTGATTCCCGATAGAGCTGTTGACAGGACAGGCTATGTTACAGCCGTTGGCCGCTGGCTTCCGCACTGGATTGGGGTATTGCTCCATCTGCTGTTTATCGGCTGGCTGCTGATTCTGCTCATTGCCTATTCAATATCCCTGACCAATGATCTTGGTGAGTTTTTCAGTAACCGACAATGGCTTACTGGTACCTTGTCGCACAGGGTGTGGCTCAGCTTTTCTATACTGGCTCTGTTGATGCTCCTGTTGCGCTTTGCCCGTGTGATGCTGGTACGTATTCTTGGAGGATTGACCCTACTCCTCATCGGACTGCTCTGTCTGGTGTCGATTGCGCTGATCCCTCACTGGGACTGGCAGATAGCCGGTAAGGCATTTGCAGTACCAACACTCTTTGTCATGCTGAAACAGTTTTTACTATTATTCCCTCTCCTTGCTCTGTCATTTATGTTTTTTCCGATTCTCTCCAGTCTGGTTCTTGATCTACGGCATTGTCTCCCCGATCCGTTGAAGCGGCAGACACGGCTGCGCAGGATTATTGGTATGACGGTGTTGTTGCTGATGACTTTTCTGCTGATTTTTGTTGTCTCGTTCATGCTGGCTATCCCGAAAAGTGACTTCCTGACTGCTGCCGAAAAAAATATTTCGGCGCTTGCCTTGCTTGGAAATCTCTATAAGGGAAGCTGGCTTGGCAATCTGGGGCCGTTAATCAGTGTGACAGCTTTGCTTACCTCGTTTCTTGGTATTTTTATCGGGTATCGCGAATCGCTGCTGCCCCTGCTTTGTCAGCGGCAGGGAAAATGCGATGGTGACGAAGCAGTGCCACGCTATGACAACGGACTGTACTGTGTGACCTTTGTTGTTTTGTGGGGAGTGGCCATTGCCAATGTTCCGGTGATGACCATCCTTGGTGATCTGGTGGCTCCCCTTGGCGCTGTCTTTCTTCTTATTGTGCCGGCAGGAGTCGTACTGTTTACTACAGCTTTTTGCAGCGATCGTGGAGTGGCAGCATGGTTTACTGTTGCTTCCGGTGTCCTGATTGTGTTTGCCTATTTTACAGGAAGCGTGCTGTGAATCAGGTGCATTGTTTCTCTTTTCATGAAGTCACTTTCCGGCCTGCCATTCATCACCGGTTTTAGATGATTCCCAGTGCTACCCGCAGGGTTTTGTCAAATACCCCGGTCAGCAGTTTTTCATAGTTACTGGGATAGACAATGTTCCGTCGACTCAGTTCGCTCTGTGCCAGCGCAGTCTCAAACCGCAGTATTTCTTTCACCTGATTATCCTGGAAGTAGAGGGTTAGAGGATACAGGGGGCTTGTTTCCTTGAGGGGTACAATCACCTGCTGTTTCCAGTCATCAAAGGGAATTATTTGAATTGTTTTATCGGTGATTTTGTTCAGCAGTTCCATATAGTAAGGCAGTGGAATTTCCAGCGGGTTGGAAAGGTTTAATATGGAATGCTCGCAGTCACTGAGCGTACAGGCAACAATTGCCTCGGCAAGCTGGTTCACTGGCACGGCTTCAAATATCAGGTCAAGATCAGGAGCCAGGCCGCTGTCCAGGTAGGCGCGCATCATGAGCAGGGCAAAGTTGGAGGTGATTGGGCTGGATATCCCGGTAGCACTGTTAGCAAAGATATTTCCGGGGCGCAGGATCATGCCGCTCATGCCGCGTGTAAAGGCCTGCTCCATGAGACGCTCTGATACCCATTTGGACATGGCGTAGCCGCCGAAAAACGGTGCCGGGTGTCCTCCCACCTTTCCTTCATAGCCGATTTCCTGGTTATTACACTCAGTCACAGCGCTGGCTGTTGAGATAAAGGAGAGTTTCTTTGGATGGCCGCGCATGGCAATTTTGATGAGTTCAAGAGTACTGTCGCTGTTAGCGGCCTTGAGTCGACTATAGGGGAAGATGTGGTGTACATAGGCACCGCAGTGAATGATGTGGGAACAGTTGTCCTGAATACGTTTATGATCCAAAGGGCTGAGCCCCAGGCCATGTTCAGCCAGGTCACCGGCAATTGGCCGGATGCGATCGGCTGCATCCAGTGCTCGATCCAGGCCAAGCTTATGCAGAGCTGTATGTTGATGTTCATGCAGTGATTCCTTATCATGGGGGCGAATCAGGCAGTACACCGGCCGCTCTGTTGTTTGCAACAGTTCGGCGAGCAGATGGGCACCGAGGAAGCCTGTTGAACCGGTGAGAAGGACAGCGTTGCAGTTTTCTTCTGGCCTGGTTGGCCAGGTAGGGACAATACTACCGTCAAGTATTGCATCGTTTTCTGCCTGCCTGACCTCGTTAGCATGATCGCTTTGACCGCCGTGTTCATCAATGGTTTGAGCCAGGCCCTCAATGGTTGGGTTCTTGAGAAAGGCGTCCAGGGTGAATGGCTTGGGAATCTGGCTGCGGATTCGGGTATACACAGTTGCCAGCAAAATAGAGGAGCCGCCAAGGTCGAAGAAGTTGTCGTTTATGCCAAACATCTTCCGGCCCAGGCAATCGGACCAGACTTCGTAGATAATTTTTTCGGTGGTGCTGCGCGGTGCAATAATATTGTCACGCAGCTCTTCCTCAATCACCGGATCGGGGAGATGTTTACGATCGATCTTGCCGCGTTGGGTGATAGGTAGCTGTTCCATCACCATGATCACCGTGGGCACAGAGTAGGAAGGCATTTGGTCATTCAGATAGGCCTTGTATTCACCCATGGAGAAGCTGTCTGTGTGATCGGATTCCAGTTGGACATAGGCAACCAGCATCTTCTCCGCATTTATCTTGACCATCTTCACCGCAGCGTTGGCAATATCCGGGTGACTGATCAGAACATTTTCGATGCCGTCGAGTTCCAGACGAAATCCCCGGAATTTGATCTGCCGATCAGCGCGGCCGGTGAATTCAAGGCTGCCGTTGGGGCGGAAACGGACCACATCACCAGTGCGGTAGAGGATGTCGGTCGGGTTGCCGGTGAACGGATTCTTGATGAAGAGTTGTGCGGTGCGTTCAGGAAGGTTGAGATATCCTTTTGCCAGACGGTGTCCGCCGATGTAGAGTTCGCCAGGTTCTCCTGGAGGAACCGGTTTTCGCTCCTCATCAAGGACATAGAGAACGGTGTCAGCAAGGGCTTTACCGATGGGCAGCGGTACGTTGGGGTCATGCAGTTCGGTGATCATTTGAAATGTGGCCAGGATTCCTGTTTCAGTGGGGCCATAGCCATTGATAAAGGCCTTAGGCCTTCCTTCATCATTGTTCAGCACTTTATAGACAGTCTTGGGGTTGACCACATCTCCGCCGGAGAGGAGATATTTGACTTTTTTGAACATTCCAGGGCGAAAGGCGGCCAGCTGATCAAAAAGTGCCGAAGTGACCCACATGACACTGATATCCTCGTGGTCAAGGAAGGCAGCATAGGCTTCCGGGTTGATGATGGTCTCATAGTCAATGCAGACCAGTGTGGCAGAGTTGGCAAGAGCCGTCCATATCTCGAATGAAGCGGCATCAAAGGCAATACTGCTTGAAGAGAGTACCCGGTCTTCCGAGGTAATGGTCAGATAGCGCGGGCTGCCGATCAGGCCGGTGAGTGCCAGATGGGGAAGGAGGACACCCTTGGGACGACCGGTTGAGCCGGAGGTGAAGAAGACGCAGGCAAGGTCCTCACTGTGGATATGGGCCTGTCGCGGTGCAGGGGAAAAACTGTAGATATCAGTAATGTCTTCGAGGCTGATGCAGTTTGCAAAATCAAAATCAGCGCGATGCTTCTGTTGCACCAGTATTAGTTTGGGTCTGGCGTCATCGAGGATGTCGTGTCGTCGTTCTGCCGGTTCCTTGGCATCAATGGGCACATAGGCGGCTCCGCATTTCAAAATGGCGAGGAGTGCCATGATAAAGTTAATTCCGCGCTCGTAGGCGACACAGACCAGATCGCCCCGCTCAATATGATGGGTTTTGTGCAGGTAATCGGCATAGCGGTTGGAGAGCAGGTCAAGTTCTTTGTAGGTGATCTTTTCTCGACCATGGGCCACGGCAATGTTGTTCGGCGTCATGTCAGCGCATTTACTGAACATGCTGGGCAGTTCCTGCGGGTCATTGAGGCTGAGATCGGCGTGGGTGGTATTAAACATGGATGCTCCTGGTTGTTTTTATCTGACGAAAGGGAGAAAATGGCTTGGTTTGCTGTCAGACTTTATTATTCTGGTGTATCGTTTCATTGCGGAAAAAGCAAGAGAAGTTGGGGGTATTATTGGCAATGAAATGAAGAGTCTTGAGGAAGGTTGAAAATGAGAAGTTGCAGCTGATATGAAAAATGAGTCGTTATGGAAAACTGTATCTACTGCCCCGGAACTCACCTCTGGCAGTGTACATGTATGGAAAATGATGTTGTCAGATTGCGAGATGGCACCTTCCCGTGAGATCTTGTCAGAAGATGAGATCAAGAGGGCAGACCAGTTTCATTTTCAGGTGGACAGAGAGCGTTTTATTCATACTCGCAGCACCCTGAGACGGTTGCTGGCTTATTATTGTGGCGTTGAGGCCGGAGCGGTTCAATTTGCTTACAACTCACATGGAAAACCTTCTCTGTGTAATCCAGACCATACAGAAGAGATCTGCTTCAACGTCACGCATTCACAGGATATGGCGATGTTTGCTGTGAGTAGAGAATACAAGATTGGAATTGATGTGGAATATACGAAAGATACAGTGGAGTATCTGAAATTGGCCCAGCGTTTCTTTTCAGGCAAAGAATATCTGGCTCTCTCCTGCCTGTCAGGCACTGCCTTGAAAAGGGGATTTTACCGATACTGGACATGCAAAGAGGCATTTGTGAAGGCTATTGGGACTGGATTGTCGTTTCCCCTTGCTGATTTTACCGTCAACCTGGAAGATGAGGAAACTCCTTACCTTGATTGGGTGGACAAGCGGAGTTTTTCAGGAAAATGCAGGATGTCTGCCATTCCACTTGAGGATGATTACTGCGCCTCTCTTGCCTGTTTGGCTGAGCCGGAACAAATTTTATTGTACCACTGTCCACGAGAGATGATCGAGGTCCAATAAGTAGTCAAAAATAATATTCACTCAGTTGGGGTACAGGGTAGATCGTAGATTGTATCGCAGCTGTGGCAATTCAATTTGATTTTCACTCTTCTGTCCTACGCCATTTGAGGAACACTTCAGTGGCGGATATTTCTGATATGTACTAGTACTTTCTGAACGAAAAGCGAATTCGTATCACTCAAAATTGAATAATAACGGTCCGATATCTTGAAGCGGTGTAACGTCAACCTGTATTTCTACAGTAAGTCGACCATTAACTACCAGGAAATATTGCCCGGGTTGAATATTGCGAAAATAATACATCCCATCTCTACCTGTGCGGGAAAAAGCAACCACAGACTTTCCGTTATTCTTCTGTTTTATTTCAACTTTGGCTTTTGCGAGTGGAAAAGGAGCAGAAGCATATTGATTCATGCCATCCACTCTTCCTCTGAGATCGGCAGCATTAATAGTGGCTGTACCAAGAAAAAAACAACACATCACAATCAACAAAAAACTCGTCCTCATACACTCTCCCCCTCTATGCTCTGAACCATACAAAATATCATCTCCTGCTCGTTTCCATGACAGTAAATCACTGATTAATATAGGCTCCTCCCGGATAGAGCTGATCCGGATTATTTATTGTCTTCACAATCACCGGTGCCTTTAATTTTATCAAATGTTGCCCAAAATCGACCTCGGCCCTATCATTGTCCATCCACTCTGACAAATTAATAGTTTCCTGACCAAATCCATCTACATAAGCAGTAATAAGGTAGCCGGGAACTTTCCCTGTCTCCCACTCCGGAATCTTTAGCTCCATATTCCCGTCTTTATGAACTAAAAACTCAGGATTAAAATCAAAACACAACCTGTCAAAAAGTGATGGTTTTTCTATCCTGTTTCCCTGATTATCCTGCAGTTGTAGATTACCCCGAACTGTCCATACAGCAGAAGGTGTCTTTACCTGACCCAGTATTGCCTCATTGATAGGTGCAATAACAAAATAGCCTACTAACACGGTCACCAGGTATGCGGCAAAGGCTCCTGACGAATTAATAGTAAACTTGGACAACACACCTTTGGCTGAAACCTTCGTGTCCGGAAACCACTTATACAGCAATGCTGCCGGTATAATCGGGATAAGTACAAAAAGACCAAACAATACAAAAGACAGTAGAATATTCGTCATAATTCCTCACTTTACACCTCGTGTATTTCATTTGAGATCTACATCTCATTCCTCTTATTACATCTCCCCTGCAAACTGTCAGCGCATTCTTTTAATTAGCTTCTCCTGGGGAAGAAAACAAAGTACTCACGTTGACAATTCGGTTTATCTCCTTTCTGAAAAAACCTGCAATCGCATGGCACTCGTTGTGATCAACCGGTCCTCCCTTGGCCTCGGGTAGATCAAAAGGACTCCCGAGGACATAAATATTTTCATCATTCAGCTCATTGGCAGGAGCCGTATAATTCATACTTCCGGCAATCACAATATCATCATCAATTACCATTAATTTATGGTGAAGTTTGCCCAGACCAGGCATACGTTTTCTGTCGGTCAGAAAAATATTCATGCCCTTATCGTGCAGCCATTGAGTGGCTGCCCACTTATGCCTCCCCTGCACACCATCCAGTACCCCATTAATTTCCACACCTGCCCTGTGCAGCATAAGAAGAGCATCATCTATTCCGGATGAACTTGAAAATGTGAAGATCGCAAAATCGATCCTGCGACTGCACTTCAGCATCTGTTTAACGATTTCAAGTTCCGGTGCATCATCAGGAGCAAACCTGATCCTGACCGGCACACCATTGACATTCATGGTCGGTGAAATTTTATAGCGGCGGGTTCTTAAGGAACCGAAAGTTCCTTCTCCCAGCTCAGTGAATTCATCCGCATATGCCTGAACAATCCGCAGGTCATGAAACACAACCACATGATTGAGATTTTTATGTGTACCTGTCATCGTAAAATTTGTTGACCCTGTCAATACGCCGGGGTTTCCTTTTTTTCTGCCGTTTCGACAATCACGGACAATAAACTTCTGGTGAAAAATTTTAGGATTCAAGTCAGCCTTAACATCAACACCGCATCGTAAAAGGGCAGTCAGAATTTCCCGATTTGTCTTATGACCTGACCTCTTCTCATTCCACTGTGCATACAGACGTGCCTCAACCTCAGTCCTTTCCTCACCAGGGACAGGCTTGGGATGCTTTTTTGCTTTGAGATAATCCTGTTCCATGAACATCCGCACACTGACACCTCGATTCCTGGCATCAAGGATTGCCTGGGCGATCACTTCATTGTCAAGTTCCTGAACAGCAATATCCAGTGTCTTTTCAGCATGAAATATAAACTGAGAAATAACGGCTTCTAAATTGTTTTCAGCCTTGAGTTCTGCAGGGCCGACATACGCCTCAATTTTTCCCTGAGCAAAAACAGCCATCATCAACCTCCTGCAATTGTTCGTCCATCTTTACGCGGCACAGATTCCATAGGCAGGCAATAGTTCATTCACCAGATAAAACCGATGTGCCATTGTTGCGTCGTGGAACAGTTTCCAGTTACTCTTGAGAAACGACGCCTTGTACGGATATTTATACAGGTCAACATTTGTCCCAAGAGCCTGTTCTTTCCATGACTTTACTTTGTCGCTGCCACATAAATTTCGCGATTTTCCCATATAGCAGACATCTTCAGGTCCAAAGGTGAAAATACCTTTAGCAATGGCCTTGAGCCATTCTTTATGCCTTGTTTTGCCCTCTTTTTCTTTAAGTCCTACAAACAATTCCCTTATTTTTTCCATATCCTTTTCACCTATGCCATCGGCATGGGCGAAGGGGTCGCCGAGTAAAAAACGCTGCATGGCCCTGCACATCTCATTGGCTGCAATACAGAAAGATTTGGTATTGTCCCGTTTGACTAGCTGCTTGTTTGCATTTTTATACTGCCATTGTAAAAATGGCATATCGGGAAATATAGTGGCGCGGCCATGCCCGAGAGGTGGGATGGCATCATCCAGAAAATCTCTCAGAAACCTTCCAAGTCCGGCTTTAAATACACCGGAATTCCCGGTTTCCTTGACATTGTCCACATCATTAACTGAGTCTAGTAAACCAGCAAATCCTTGATGGGCCCAAGTGTCAGTATAAACATGCATGGTCACTCCCAAACGCTGTAATCCATACGGTTTGTCCCTTTCAATTATGGCCTGTTTGACCATATCTCTTGCAATCGGAGAGTCCGCTGTACAGATCATCCTGTTCACGACTTTCCCCGCCGGATTCCTGCCAGCCGGTAAACCATCATTGCCTGGCAGAAAATGAAACGGCATCCAGACCTGATGATTATTGATGTCTCTCGTATTTCTGGTATCAATCATTTTATGGGCAGGGGAGATCCGCTGATACATAAACTTATTAGTGAACCTGACCGTTCCGGCGCTGGTTGCGTCATCAACATACTGGGCGGCATAAGCAATAATATCTGCTCGCTTAGCATCAAAACCTGCCAGCCGTGCAGCAACGTAGGTTGTAGCGTGATGAAAATCGATTTGCATTTTTTTCTCCTTGTCTCAAGTCTGCAGATTTCTGCTATGCTGCCACCCTCTCAATGCCGTGGAAAAACTCTTCCCATTGAACAAGTTCCGACTGATCCATTGCCTGTTTCGGCAGTGCCCTGTCCGAAGTCATAGCAACGGAAGCAGCCTTGGCAATTCCATACGGATGATATGGCAACAGTGAGTAATACTGCACTTTTAGTTTACGCAGATAGTCACCAATCCTGCTAATATTCTCCCGTGTTGCCGTATAACCGGGAATAATCGGGATACGGACAATGACGTCCTGTGGTCTGCTTTTCAATAAACGGGACAAATTTTCCTGAATGATCTTATTCCCTGTGCCAAGCACTCCCTGATGCTGACTTGAATCAGCAAATTTCAGATCAAAGAGGATCAAATCCAAAAGATCAAAGCAGGTCGATGCAAACTTCTCATAGGAAAAAAGACCATTGGTTTCAATGCATGTATGAATCTTTTCCCCATGCAGTCTGCTCAGCAAGGATGCAGCAAACTCAAGCTGCCCTGTCGGTTCGCCGCCAGAGAGGGTGACACCGCCGCCAGACGTCTTATAGAACAGACGATCCCGCAGTAAAATTTCAACAAGTTCCTCAAGTTCATATTCTATGCCAATTATTACAAGGGCGGCAGCCGGACAACTCTTGGCACACAAACCACATCCGGTACAACGTTTACGATCAATGCGATTTTCATCCTGCATCCCTATGGCTTCTTCCGGACAGACTTTCTGACAATCGCCACAGGAGATACACCGTTCTGCATAAAAGGCGACCTCAGGCTCCAGATAAATAAGCTCCGGATTGTGACACCATGGACAGTGCAACGTACATCCTTTAAAAAAAACTGTTGTCCTGATTCCAGGTCCGTCATGGAGAGCATAGCGGCTTATATTACCGACAAGAGCTCTCACCCGACTTGGGGCATCATCAGTTGCAGCTGTTTAGCCATAAACCCGAATTTATAGAGATAATTCAGATTTCCTTTCGTTCCGACGTCATGTTTAAGCATTGAGCCGAGAATATCCTGTCGTGGTGAAATAATGAAATTCAGCAAGGTTCGTCCATCACGGAAAGTTACTGTGATATGAGGGTTGTCAATCACACCTTCCACCACCTTCATACGGCTGTTGGAAAAAATGACCCCTACTGTTACTTCACCATCTTTGCTGCTAAACTGGTAGCGCCCGTTAAACTTGTCGATATTGCGGCGATAGTCATGATTTACCACAAAAACAATCTGCATTAATGTGAGCAGGCTCTGTAGAAATTCCTCCGCCAGTTCAGAATCAAAGCACTTTCTGAAATCTTTCCAGAGTTTCTCCGTAGCTTTTTGGCCAATAACATCAAACATCAGGAATCTCCTTTTACGTCTGGAGGTAGAGGGACAGCCAGGCCATCTGTTAACCCATATTGGGTACGGGTAATGAGCTCGTCCTTCATCATCTCGTTCAGATCTTTGAAATATGCCGAGTATCCAGATACGCGAACCATCAATTCCGGATACTTTTCAGGATGTTTTTTTGCATCAAGCAGCATTTCGTAGGTCATGATATTAAACTGCACCTGCTGTCCACCTGCCCGGAAGTATGCCTCTATGGTTTGGGCAAAACGTTGAGCCATGGTTTCCACATCATTTTCAGGTGTATATTTGATGTTAAGCGCCCAGCATCCGGGGACACATTCACCACCAAGTTCTGCCACAGCATTCAGACATGCAGTCAGTTCTGGCGCTGCTCCGGAAACCGGGGTCATGCCACTGGAAAAAACCTCTCCAGCCTTGCGTCCATGAGGTAAGGCACCGCTGATTCCACCAAGACCGGCATGATTGGTCATGGTCCAGTACGAAGGGCGGTATGGGCCACCCCGATAATTGGTGTGGGATTGGTAGAGATCAAAGAGGTGTTGCACCATATTGCGAGCATTTTTACGGGCGATCGACGCCTCAGTTCCATATTTAGGGGTATGATTCTGCAGGTAAAGGCGCATTTTCTCGCCTTCCTGGCCATTGAAGTCGGCTCTGACCTGTTCCAGTAGAGTACCAAACGTAAACTTTTTTTCTATGAAAACAGCCTGCTCAATGGCATTGAGCGAATCAACGACATCAGCAAAACCAATATGCGTTGCGCCGGAAGAATTATACAGAGCCCCTCCCCGTATCAGATCCTCTCCCTTGTCCATCGGGCCGATAAAAAGGGCTGATAAAAGTGGTGACGGCATCATTTCCTGGTGCACCGCACCCATATATTCATTGAGGGTAATGGCCTGTTCAATAAGCCAGTCCAACTGGATTTTGAAAATCTGCCAAAATTCCTCAAAGCTTCTTAAGCCTGAGGGATCCGGAGTGATCGGTCCTATCTGTTCCTCACCGGTTATCGGTCGTTTGCCGCAGAAAAGAGCCATTTCCAGAGCTGCGGCGAGATTCATCATGATGGAACTGGAGGCAGGGTAATCACGGCCGCTACTGGCCAGTTCCACACAACCGATCACCGCATAGTCACGAGCGTGTTCCAGACGCTCTCCCTGACCGGTAAGAGCCGTGATGTTTGATTTATCATTAAAAAATGCGGGGACAGATTTTGTATTGAGAATAACTTCTGAGACCCGGCGACAATACTCCTGTGAATTTTTTTCATAATCATATCTGGCATTCACATTAGGATCCCGGATAGCAAGTAACTCTGTAACACGCAGCATGATATAGGTGAGATCATTTACTGCGTCCTCTCCATTTTGGTCCACGCCCCCCAGAGTTATAGCAGGTACTGTGCCGGCACCTCCAAACAGCTCTTCGGAGGCCTCTGGTACCATGGTGACATTGTCAGCAATTTTCAGCCACAGACAGCCCACCAGTTCAATGGTCCTGCCAATATCCAGATGCCCTCCTGCGATATCACGTTTATAATAGGGGTAAAGAATCTGATCCAGCCGGCCGGGACTCATGGCCATATTGATGTTTTCAGCATGAATACCCACCTGGCAGATCCAGATTGCATTCACCGCCTCACGGAAAGTTGCGGCCGAACCCACCGGCACTTTACGGCAGATAGCAGCCATTTTAGCAAATTCTGCCGCATCTTCCGGATTATTAGCGATCCTGGCAAGCTGTTCCGCCTCTTCTGCAAGATGCTCGGCATGGGTTATGATTCCCTGGAGTGACACCTGGACAGCCCGAAAAAAGTCAGCTTTTTGCTTTGTGTTTGCATCTATTGCCCCGGCCATTTCTTCTTCGTGTGCGGCAGCTTTTTCAATCAGGCCGCTTAGCCCATACTGAAGCATTGAGGTATAAGCCGGAACAGCATGAGAGATGCATCCGGCTTTTGCGGCAATGAAAAAGACTAGGTTTTCAAAAAGTTGCAAACATTCAGGATTGTCAAAACGACTTCTGGTGATCTCAAGGACATTTTTATCCATCCAGAAGGGGAAAATTTCCAGATTGAGCTCACTTGCTTCCTGGGGGGTAAGTTTCTGCGGATTTTTTTTCCGGTCGCTCACCGTTTCAAGCTCCGGCCACAGGGTCAAAGCAAAAAAATCAGGGAAAAGCGGTGCCCCCAGAGCCTTACTTGTAGTGCTGCCGGCAATGAGATTGCGGTCATGAAACTGGGCGCTCTTATGACTCAGGAAATAATTAACCTTTTTAGCCTGTCTGAGCTCCGATGAATCAGCAGCGTCATCATGATAGCGGAGATATCTTGTTATGTATCGAGCCCGTTCAATACAGATTTCAGGCCCGCGGGCAAAATATTCGCTACGAAGTTCTTTGAGACGTGGCAAGCTCTCCAGAGTGAAGTCTTTCAGGCCAATGTCATAAAGTGTTACAGCTGTCATGGTACACCTCATTCAATGCACGAGTTTTTCTCTGGTCTGCAGCTCTACAAGGTATCAAGCTTAATGGCCTTACGATGATACTGCCAGGTATCATCGAGGAGCAGAAAATACCCAAAGAGTTGATATTTATACTGCGCCGCATCAACAGAAGAATGATAGGCGACCCCCAGAGCTGTCGAGTAGATAAGCTGCCCAAGAAAGAGACCATCCGCGATTTCCACCAGCTCATCAAGACACAAACCAATGGGCGCCGGTCCACCAATCATGGGATAGCGATAATGAAACTGAAAGACCTTTTTCTTCTTCTCCCGTCCATTGTTCATTGGCAGTATGGAATCTCGTCCGGAAGTACCTAGAAAGATATATCCCTGCCTGGCAAACGGAGAGGGGCCGGCCTCAGAAATGTCCTGTAATGCCGGGTCAGGGGCACGGTAATTCATGTCGATAACACGAAACAGAGGGTCTGCCATGAGTATACGATTATCCTGAATATTGCATCCATCTACCCAGTGATCCCGTGCTTCCTGTTCCCACCATGCTTTGTTTTCCTCTGACATGCCACTGTCCCAGGAACCATCTTGCAGGTGTTCAGAGTCGAGTCCCGAATGCTGCCAGTATCCCCGGGAAGAATTTTTGACCAGTTCGTAATGGGGCCTGGATGCCAAGTGTAACTTTAATTCCTTTACCCGTTTCGGGTATCTTGTCGCCAGATCCTTACTTTCATCCAGCAGCATGCTTAGTTTACGACCGCTGATTGTTTCAAACGATTTACCGGCCCAGGGAAAGATATATTTACCGATACTATGCCACAGTATATCCAGAATATTGGGTCCTCTTTCCCCGTTATCCATTAACGCTCCAGCAAGAACAGCTGGAAACAGATGGCTGTCATCAAACTTCCCCTCAATGTCCGACCGGAAAGTGTCAGTAAAACCAAGATGGAGGTTCAAATTTGCCCCATGATAGTAGTCCCAGCCACGGGCCACATCTGTCTGCCCGTACCAGTCACGCTCCTCTGAGCCGTCGACCCGAAAGTTATAACCCCTGCTGCCATGTCCCTGGAACAAACCGTTCTTTACCTCAGGGGCAACGCCGCGCCTGAACAGGCGATGCAGTTTATCAAAATGGAGCAAATGGTCTTCTTTCCGGGTTTGCTCTGAAATCTCATGGCTTATTCGCTGCAGCATCTGTAAAATCGACTCGTTCTCCCGGCGCATTTCCCGTACGTCTTCTGTATCCGAATCCTTTGGTGAATCTTCAAGAATAAAGGTGGTAAATTTGTCACGCAGTTCACTGTTTGCTTGCCAGCCATCGACCCAGTTTTCTACATCATTCCACTGTTCAGTGGTTTTGACTGGCGTTGCAGGAGAGCTGCTGGTGGAGAGCGCATCATACCCCAACTCCGCATAGCCGTTTTCGCCAGCCCGTGGTCGTAATTGGGGAAAAGCGCTATCAGCATAGACCTGTTCTGCTCTGTCGGGGGACATCATCAGAAAATAACCATTGTTCTGATAGCCGTAGTTCACATTATTGTCTGCCGTATATGCTTCCCCAAGTGAGCTGGAGCCCTCTTTTATAAAAGGCAGCGACAGCTTTCCAAGGCTGTAATGTCTGGTGGCAAAGACAAGTTGCCCAAGATAAATGCCCTCTCCAATCTGTACAAGTTCATCGACAAGACGAGTCATAGGAAAGACAGGATTTAAGAGGGGCCAGCGATAATTCAGCTGATACACTTCCTTGGAGTTCATTTCCGAAACAACTGATCGGCCCCGGTTGGCCAGGAAAATTCCACCAGTCATGCTGTATGGGATATTTTTTTCCCGGTTCAGATTTTCTTCAAGCAGGTCTGCGTCAAATATTTCCTTCTGACCGGGCACAGGACGAGGCCGTAGGTTCCATAAGGGAGCCAACACTGGCAGGCCAAGGCCTTGGATTATGTTGGGATCGGCCGGTTCTCGGAAAAAATTACGTCCAACCCGTGTGCTGGATTCACTATATACATCTAACATCTCGGCATTATTTTCTGTTTTTGCCGCTACTACCTCTCTGGAAACAGGTTCAAACGTTTTCCCCATCCAGAGACCGGTATCGGCAAAGGTCATGTTCCAGGCAGTGGCCATCCATTCGATCTCAGCGATCAATGATCTCTCCCGGCCGACCTTCCTCACCGTATCCTGGAAATAATCACTGTCTCTAATAGAAACAGGAATGCCGATCATTGGGCCGTCAACAACCTGATACCTACCGCACTTAAAGAGAATCTCCAGCTTGTTATGAACATCCGGCCACTGGCTACGGCGTTTGTTGTCGGCCAGAATTCTCTGGTAGCCGGCCAACAGTGCGTACATATCATTATCAAAATCGTTTTCAAGAAGCTGTGCCAAGTCGGCAGCAAGATTGTCAGCTTCGACTGTGGACGAACAGGAAAAATTACTGCTGTTGAGGTACTCGGTCATGGTCTTGTTCCGTTAAGTTTTTTATCAACACCTTTCTTTAAAACGCATACACATTAAAAAACAACGGTCCACCCCGACTGGCCAGCCTGTTGTTTTGTGTAGGAGACTCCATGTATTTTTATCCCATCAGGATCGAGTAAGGTGATAATGCCTCCTTTATTGCCTAACAAAGCTCCCTGACCGTCAAGTTGTACAACGCCAGTAGATCCTGCTGTCAATGCAAGACCAAGAATACTGGAACGCCGTTTGTGAGCATCAGCTATCGACCAGCCGGAGAGATCAACCGTGTGCGGAGACATATTAATAAGAGTCACTGTTTCTTTACCCTGGTCATCGGCTGATGGGTTGGCTAAAGCAGCAACGATACGGATATCAGAACGAATCTCTTCATTGCCAAGACAATGGCCGGTGACATCATCTGTATGCCAGCACTGTGATTGGAAAGCAAGGAACAGGGCGACCCATTGCTCCGGCCAGGTAATATTTTCGTCTTCGCTTCGAACCTCGGGAAAATGAATCAGCAGGGCGCCGTCCTGCCACACCCCGTTATCATCAGCAAATCTTCCCACATTCCCCTGATTCAGGTGAATGTCGTGAATACCGTTTCCCGGCAGAAAACCAAAATACTTATCCTTTTTATTCCCTTCAGGGCCCCACCGGGCGCCAAAAGCATACACGCTTGCATTTTCATCACCGATTGCCTGTTCAATGTAGCGACTGATCTTTTCATTAAGATCATTATCAGGGCCTGGTATATTATGAGCCAACGGCTTCATCTTTGCAGGATCAAAAAGATTGGCTCGAATATAATCAAAGGAGAGTGTGCCAGCTGTACTTTCAAGAGTTGAAAACCCGTCAGGAAGTTTGACTAGTTCTGTCAGCAACGGATTCTGGAAGCTGTCATTGATATGGAACAGCAGTTCAGAAGGAGAGAGTTTAGATTTAACGTTGATGGCGATACGATAATCGGTTGTATCGTCTATTAAATGTATTTGATAGTGTGGGCTGCCGCCAGATCCGAGCAGACTGTTTATAGCTTTCCCTTTTAGAATGCCATAATTATGTATTGCCATGGTATTCCTCCCTCATGTTTTATGGTATGTCTCCGTACGCCGCCGTGAATGCATCTCATGCATAGATAATTGAGGCATAAGTGAGCAACTGCCATGAAGCATAATTATCGCCTGAAGTATGTCATATTAGGATTAGGGCGGCCGACAAAACAAATATGATTGAAACCATATTTCTGAATTATCCTGAAAGACTTTAGTGCTTCCTGTTCGTTCCGACCGAAATCCATAATCCAATGATCGCCTTCAACAATTTTCCACCTTCCCCGAATTTTCTTCACGGTTACGGCTGAAGGATTAAACCCAATACTATCTTCACCTCCATATGGACCCACGGGTGCTTTTTCATCCGCAAGGTAATATTCCATTGAGGCATTAGGTCTACCGACAAAACATTGCCTGTCCAATTTGTAGTGGTTGATAATTCGTAATGCCTTTATAGCAGCCGATATGTTGCTTGTAAAATCAAGCAACCACATATTACCAACAGCTATTTTCCATCTTCCCCTGACTGGAATGACTCTGGCCTGACGATAATTAAACCTTATACAATCCTCCTGCAATTCGGTCCTCACACCGCCAACTCTTAATGACGGATCGCCAAAAAGTAAAAATTTCCACGGTTGATGAAATTCCGCGACCTTCGTCCAATCGGGATTAGAAATAATAGCTGGCAAAACATGCGTTTCATAAAATCGTTGAACCATATAATTCCACATGCCTCCCAGTGTTTCATGCCCATAACGAAAGGCTTCAAAGAAAAATTTATTTAAATCTCGTGACCATGGCTGCGCGCCTGTTACACATCCAACGTAAGCGATGGCTCCTGTGTCATGCTTGACAGTCATGCTCTCGCCCAAAGATTCCGGATTCCGATTTGTTTGAATACAAGCAGGCTGCGGTGGCGTGCTGTGAAAAACCTCACCGTTGTTTGTTCCTTGATGATCCACCCCATTTATATCAGTGTACCGATCATAAGGTGGTTGGGTGGCAAATTCGGAAGTGCCGCATGCGCTGGCAAAGACAATGGGCAGTTGGTCATTATTTGTCAGGGCTGATAAATTACTGACATCATAACAACCACTCCATCCAGTTCTGGACCCGTGACCTACATAACTTACGAACCCTACTCCGCTGTTCAGTTTACTGTTTATCGCATTTGCGTTTAGAACAGATGTGTTCCGGCATGGATTTCCGCTGGCATACAGGCGGTGATGTGTCAAACCAGTAAGGCAGTCTTGGGCAATTTCTTCTTGTGTCTTGCAGGCATCACTCAACCAGTCAGTTGTGGCAATCAAAAGCGCTTTTTTAAACCAGCCAGGTTGAAAAGATCCTTGTTCGTAATCGATGACTTTCTTTACATAGACATCAACCTCGGACACCGTTGAAGCCGGAACGCGCCCGACGGAGATATCAGGCCGCAGGTCTACATCATCCACATTTAATGTTCCCGTACTTGATTCTCCACGTAATTCACCAAAATACCCGTTACGATTTCTATCCCAGTCATCGACCGAACCGTTGGGTTCAAAAAGATCTGCATAGTATAAATCCCCTGCGTAAAATGCTGTGTTATGTGCTGACGGTTCAGCACGATCAGTCTTGGTGTAACGCACGGGAAATCTATCGCAGTCACCTACCAACATGGCGAACCGTATACCATTGTTTCTGCGGTAGGAGACTAAACAGTTTTTAACTTTTTCAGCCTCGTCTCTTCCCGGAAAATTTTGGTAAACATCATCTAATTTCAGAATATGAGTAGCAATCCCGGTCCTGTTTTTATGGTCCTGCAATGGTCTCAAAGTGTTCAAGAACTCAGCTGGCGTCAAAATCAGTAAATCATATTGCGAAGTCGGCATAATTCCACTCTCCTTTTGATTTATTCTTATAACTTCAACTGCTTACTTCTCCTATGATGCTCATCAGCGGAGTCCCGGACAGGTGCTCTGAAAAACTGATACCATGTTCTCTTGTTTTCTCTATAACTCCTATAGCTGCCTGAATTGCAGCTTTTTCTGAGGCGCAAGTTAAATGATTCACCTGATTATATTTTCCAGTTGAAAAATAATTTGTACAACCACACCAATTCATACAATATTCTTTTAAACTGCAGGAATGGCATTCAGTATTTGTTGCTATTCCGGGATGACCATTACACTTGACAGGTAAAATAGAATCGTCCTTTATGTTGCCAAGGCAATGAACACCACCATCATCCCCTTCCACTAACCTTTCGCATGGATAGATATTACCTGAAGGAGCATAAGCCAATTCTCCTTTTCCCATACTGCATTTTTCCTCGGATCGATACCCACCCCTAAGTATGACAGTAATTTTACTATCTATAAGGCTGATATATCTAGGATCTCCCTGCATGTAGAAATCAATATACTTCTGCGCAACCTGCCCATAAATTTCACCTAGTAATTCTGTATCATGAACACTCCAATTTGATGATATGTCTGGATTGAGGTGAATGTTTTTGGCCCCGAGATCACTGAGGTAGTCAATTGTATCTGGGAGAAATTCGACAGTTTCAGCAGAGTAAACTGCGTTAACCGGCATCATTGGAAACCATTGCAAGGCTTGTATCAGATTTTTCTCAACTACTTTTGAAGTAGCCTTGCCATTTTTAAATATACGAAACCTGTCCTGAATAAACGGAGGGCCGTCGCAACTCATTCCGAGACCTATTGAATATTCGTTAAGAAAGATGGCGATTTCTTCTGAAAATATAGTCCCATTGCTGACGACCCTGAGGACTATTCTATTTTTACAATACGAGGGGTGATTCACGATTTTTTTTGTAATATCCTTTAGAAGATCAAATTCAAGTAGTGGTTCTCCCCCAAAAAATCCTAAGTCTACCATCTCTCCGTCGGGTGTATGGTCGAAAATAAAATCTATTATTTTTTCAGCCATTTCTAACGAAAGGCTTATGTTTTTCTTTAGAATATAGCAATAGCGACACGCAAGGTTGCAACGCTGTGTTAAAAATAGCGTGTGTTTCAATGGTATTTTCTCCAGGCTGATAGTATTTCAGACGGAAATGCCAGAGCTGAAACGACTGATATTTCCGTCTGATTTATTGTTTATCTTATGATCGAGCCTACTGACTCTGAGATATTAACTAATTCGTCAAAACTAACCTGCTTGGATGCTGCCAGTCGCTCGCTTAAATCTTTCACAACAACACCTGAGAAGTCACGCCACTGTTTTGATTTCAGAAGATATAACTCGCCTTTATAATGGAGATGTGCCACTTTTCTGCCACCTTGAATTCCAGTTATATTGTTGATATCAATCATTTTTACTGAGGTGGCTTCTTTGGAAACCCCTAAAGACACTCGCGAAACAGGTTTTAATTTATGAGCAGAAATGAACTTACCAATTTGCCTTTCCCGAACAATCCAAAGGTCAGCTCGTCTTCCATTGATCAATTCAAAGCGCCTGGGATTTTCCATCATGATTGTGTCTACCATTTTCCACCTCTTGATTTTCAGATTGAATTAGGATTGTAGATTTACGTGCTGTACATTTTTGTCAGGTAATTGTGACAAGTATCCAGCTGGAAATTAACTTGCATCTACAACATGAATTTTATCTCCTTTAATTTGCTCTTTAAACCAACCTCCTTTTTAGTGTTTGTAGAGATACCCCTCTCCTCATTTGTTATAAAACAGCTCCGTATGCCTCAGTAAATGCGTCTCCCGCATAGTTGTTTAAGGCATAAGCGAAACCACCATCCCCCCATCCAGTCCCCCAGCTATTGCGAACGATGAAGTGTTTTCCGGTATAACCTACAAGGCAAACCGCATGGCCACCACGTACAGTATTGGGAAGATAGTTGGCAAGACGGCCACCAGTTGTAGTGGCGCGGTCCCATGTGCGATCCACACCAAGTCGAGTAAGAATTGGTCCCTGATTCGCGATCCAGGCACGCCATTCAGCCAGGTCACGTCCAAGATTATGGAAGCTTGATATCCTGAAAGGTGCAGCTTTCGCGTAAAAAGCAGCGCTTGATAACATTGAGAGCTTACCTGTCATAGGAAGTTCCTTATCACGGACGCAACCATATTTACGTGCAACATTAAGGGCGAGTTTTGTTTGTGTCCCTGTGGTTTCAATGAAAGTTGTTGGATAACTGGTTATTAAATCCGTTTCTTTATTTGCCATCCAGATAAACCTGGCTGAAGGCCTTTCAGACTTTTTAAGCAGACCCTTGGTGACATAGTGCCAGCGCAGAACTCCATATGCTGTGGCGTATCCGACACAGGCCCCTGTACTGCCCTGACTGTCTATTTTCCACCAACTGGCTCGCAGATCTTTTCTGGAAGGTAGATTTGCAACAACATCAACAACACCAGCCTCAACTGCATCCTCAAATGTCCAGTCATCTTCAGGTGTTATGGAAGGACTGCAGTTCAAGATAAATTTTTTGGTGCTGAATTTATTTGTTTTACCTGTGGTGCTTTTTTTGTTCACCATAGCTTCCTCCTGAAAAAGTAAGTAGTACAAGGATGTTACCTGACATTATCTTGTAACTCAGCTTCGGCCATAGTCTTCCCCCCGTATACAGGTGTACTTCTTGTCAAAATTTCCTGAGCGACGACTTCTCCATATAACTTCTGTTATCCTTGTTGAAAATCAGGTAAATGACAGTCCAGATGCAGCGATACCCTCCTTTATTGTCTGCGCAATCCTTCGTTGATTTTCATCTGCTGATAAAAATGCTGCCTGATCCGGATGGGTGATAAACTCTGTTTCCACTAGTACTGCAGGCATAGCAGTTTCCCGCAACACATGAAAATTCGCTTCCTTGAGGCCTCTGTTTTTATGGTTGGGAAATTTTTTGATCAAGTGTTTTTGGATGGGATTTGCATACTTCCTACCCACACTTGAAGAGGGATGATGCCAGGTCTCTATCCCTTCTGCGAATGGTGTATAAGCAGCATTGCAGTGAATGGATACAAACAGATCAACATGATATCGATTGGCAAACTGGGTTCTGGCAACTAGTGATAAGGTTCGATCAATTCTGCGGGTCAGCCAAGTCGCATGGCCGTCCAGTAACAAGGCCTGCTCAAGATAGAGGCTGATTTGCAAGGCAATGTCACGTTCGCACAGATCATGACCATCACAGCTACCCACAGCACCTGAGGCTTTGCCACCATGACCTGGATCAATGCAGATTTTCATTTTCCACTCCGCCATGTGTTCTACTTGCAAAAGACTCGTGAATGTTTCCGCTAGTTGGCGGGAACTGTCGTTTTACAGATTCATTTTCAACTACATAAAACCAATCATGGGCGCAACACAGACTTATTCTCTAATAGAAGCATACCGCCTATAAGGTAACAATTTGGTAACAGAACTTTTTTTTCTGCCGGAATGGCAAATGGATAGTATCAGTGAAGTAGGCCGATGTTTTTGGCCCGTTTGGCAAGAGACTGGAGGACGGTACCAGGAGAGATACCCGTCCGAAGATAAATATTTTTCTCTGCCTTATGAAAGATATCCAGGGCAATGGCTGGGAATCCTACCTGTATATAATGCTCCATAAGGCAAGCATAAACACCTTCGTGGAGAGGGTCGGAATGACGTGCCTGCTCGAGGAAAGCAAGTACGACGTCATCCTCTACATCTTTAAGAGAAGCAAGTTGGAGTACACCTTCTATAAAAAGTGTACGAAGATGATCTTGAAAGGGGGTTGTCCACGGTGTTTCGTCTTGAGGGAGAAAATCGTTCGTATACAGGGCAAGTGCATGTCGCAGTGATTGCACACTCTCCAAATCGTTACTCTTCTCCAACTTTCGTACAAACTCCAGAGCATCTACCCTACAAACAGACCGAACCAGTGAAACCCGCTGATGCTTAACTGCAAGCCAGTTTGAAGGAACCGAGCACTCATCACCACCGATTCTCCGTAATCTTGATAGAGCCATCTTGAGATTGTTTAGAGCACGGTCACCGTCACTATCAGGCCAAAGGAGCAAGGAGAGTTTTTCCATCGACACTTTGGTTCCGCCAAGGGCAATAATGGCTTTGAGCAGTTCTTTTGAGCGGCGTCCTTTCCAGAATCTGTCATATAACGGCTTACCGTTCATCTTTAAACAAAAACTTCCAAAAGTCTGGATATCCACAAGCGGAGTCTGATCGTGAACAGTGGAAACGACAGCATCCTGTCTCACTTTTTTCCTCTGCACGCTTGGTACATGCCTAAAAACCTGTACCCCACCGGTTATCTCGCCATCTGTACCCACAAGAGGTGCTGCATCGACTTTTACTAACAATCGTTTTCTCGTAGCCGTATTTATAAAAAGGGAATGGTTCAGAATGGGTATGCCCTGCCTGATACTTTCAGCCAGGATACACTCAGAACAACTGCCATCATTAAACACCTCCTTACAGCTCCTTCCAAAAACCTCATCCCTCTTCCAGCCAGTGAGTTTTTCCGCTGCATTATTAAATGAACTGAAGTTTCCTGTAAAATTATGTAGCACAAGTTCTACTTTTCTTAAGCTA
>CAZIDU010000040.1:0-31717 GCA_964538055.1 uncultured Desulfocapsa sp.
TTTCACAGATGATTTATTAAATCGTTTCACTCAATAAATCATCATACAAGTTACCTATTGTAATGCCCGTCTTCTATCGCCCAAAGCCTCTAACTCCTTAATGGCATTATGGTAGCGGATGCTCCGCCGGCATTCAGCAAGAATCAGTAAAGCAAAAAAGATATGGGCAAGGGTGATGATAAATGAATAGGCAGATGGCTTGTACAATATCTTATAGAGCAGATGTGTTCCAAGGCTGCTGATAACAAAGATTTGCAAGGGCAAAACCCATCTAAGGCAGAATACGCCACGCTTTGAGCTGGAATAGCGATGAATAACTCTTCTGCAGCAACCCATTAAGCCTCCCCTGTGACTCCAGGGCCTGTTATTATACTGTTCCCTCTACTTCCCGGAATGATCTCAATTTGCAGGGGGATCCGTTCTTTCAAGGCGCCCACGTGGGAGATAATCCCAATAAGTTTATTTTCTTCACGTAACTGGGCAAGGGTTTCCAGTGCTGATTCCAGCGCATCTTCATCCAGTGTTCCGAATCCTTCGTCAAGAAACAGAGAATCAACCCTGACATTATGAGACGCCATTTTTGAGAGCCCTAGGGCCAGGGCCAGGCTGACAAGGAAGGATTCACCACCCGACAGATTTTTGGTCGATCTGATTTCATCTGCCTGGTACGTATCAATCACGTTGAGGTCAAGTGGTTGGGTTGTGTCACGTACCAGAATGTATCTGTCACTCATCTTGCGGAGGTGATTATTTGCATGATGAACCATCATTTCAAAGGTGAGGCCCTGGGCAAAGTTCCTGAATTTTTTACCATCGGCAGATCCGATAAGCATATGAAGTGTGTTCCAGCGACTCACTTCTTTCTTTTGTGATGTAATTACCGTCAACTGTTCGGCCGATTGTTTTTTATCACGGCTGTTTCGCTTCAACTGTTCTTTTGCGGTTATTGCTGCCGCCTGAAGATCCTCCAGTTGTTTTTCCTGATCCACAAGATATGTATTTACTTCCGGAACGGTTTCTTTACAGATTTGTTTTTTTCTTTCGAGTTGCAGGCTGGTTGATTTTTCATTGATCAGGGTTGTCAGTTCCTTTTCTTTTTCCTGAAGTTTGCTCTGTAAGGTCTGTAATCTCAACAGTTCCTGTGGGGAACGTTTCGCAGCAATAAATTGCTCAGAACTGGAAAAAGGAGAGTTTGTTAAGGCTGTGCTGAAGAGCTGCTGCTGCGTCGCTATATCTTTTTCTCTTGCTGTGGCATCCTCCTGAATCCGGTTTTGTAAGGTACTAATAGCCGTGATTTTATTGTCAATATATCCGGATTTCCCCTGTAACTGAGTATATACTTTTCTCGCATCTGTAACCATTTGCTCGAGACGCGCTTCTTCTTCCTTGGTTTTTTTATTACCAAAGAGGGTGCGGCGCTGTTGCTGTATCTCATCGAAATGCTGTTGAGTTATTGTGCAGAGGGCTTCCTGGTCTGTTATCTGTTTGTTTTTTTCTGTGCGGAGGATTTCCTTATGATCACGCTCAGCGGCAAGGCTGATTAATTTGGGGTCGAGATCCATTTCTTCTACTTTTTTGGTTTTCCAAATATCCATCCTCTGTTTGAGTTCCGTAAGGATGAGAGGGAGATGTTTGTTTCCGATTACAAAGTTGCCATATAAACGGATTGTTTGTCCAAGCTCATCGCTCAGCAGGGTAAGGGATTTTGAGAGCTTCTCTGCCTGTTCTGAAAGTCTTTGCTGCTCCGTTTTGGCAGAGGAGAGGTTATGCTCGGCCGTGAGGAGTTCTTTTTCGAGTGTCCCTGTTGTGAGGGTAAGCGTTTCTTTTCCTGCTATTGCGGAGTTAAGATTTTTGTGTAATTTTTCGAGCTGTTCTCTGTCTGCTGATAGCTTTCTTATGGTTTCCCCGAGTCGCAGTGACTCCTGCTGCAGTTGTTCCAATTGGATCTCTGTCAAAGGTGGCAGTTCCAGATTCGACAGGAGTTGTTCCGCCGTTTTTGTGATTTTGAGTAATGTCGCCTTTGTCTTTTCAAGCTGTCCTGTGAGTGAAGCCTTCTTCTCATTAGCAATAATCTCTTGACGAGTAAGTGTCTCAATCTGTTCGCCAAGAACTTGCAGTTCCTTTTGGACAATATTCAGTCGTTTTTCCTCTTGAGAAGGGGTGGGGATATTTCCATGGTTATAGGGATGATTTGTTGAACCGCAGAGAGGGCAGGGGACATCGTCTTTCAGTTGCCGTCTATCTTCTTCAAGGGTTTGGATCCTGAGGAGGAGCAGCAGGTTTTTTTCAAGCAGATCTACTTCCTGTTGTTTGTGGATTTGTTCCTTGTATTTGAGAGAGAGTTGTTGCTTGCTTTCGTTGCTCTCAGCAGAGAGAGTGAAAATCAGCTTATTGAATATGGTCGCATCAGTTGTGTGACTGCTAAGCTGTTCTAAAAGAAGAGTAAGTTCCTGAACACTCTTTTGGTGGATTTGTGTTCTGAAGAGTTTCTGCTGCAATTCCGAAAAATCATGTCCCTCCAGGAGTCCTGCAATTTTCTTTTGAATACCGCTGTGGGTATCAATTGATGCGGTGAGCTGTGTCCGGACAACATCCCTTTCCTTGCGCAGGGCTGTTAAGGTTTGCTCTTTGGCTTGTAGGGCGTGTTTCGCAGCATCTCCAGCTTGAGTGATGTTGTCCAAATCGTGATACAGGTCAGTCAGTCGGTGAATGATGAGTTCAATGGCTCCATACTCTTCAAACAGCTTTTCGTCCTCAGCATGTTCTTTTAAGAAGGTACCTAGTACGGTTTTTTCATTTTGTGCCTGGAGTAATCTTTGTTTCAGAACGTTCAGTGCCGAATGTTCTGTCTTTTCTGTTTTGCGATGAGCGTGAAGGGTATCGCTTTGTTCCTGAAGTATCTTTTGGGTATTGTGGAGTGTCTGGTCCAGTTGTTCGACGGCTCTGATTTGTTCAAGACCTATTTTTCTTGATATCTCGGCCTGCTGAAGCGATTTCTCTGCAGCTTCTGTCGCCAGGATAACTGTCTTCTTTGTTGCTTCGAGAGCGTTGCCTTTTTCTGTCAGATCATTCTTTTCCTTTAAGGCCTCTTTCTGAGAGGTTATGAGGTGTTCCTTTGCCAGATATAATGGTTCTATTTCTTTGGCTGCCAGGGCGGGCCCTAAGGCATTTAAGTATTCAGTATGTTTTTTTCTGTCCTTATGCAGGGCTTCAAGTTGTTCAGAAAATGTTTTGTGTTCCGACTCAAGTTTTGCAATGTTCATGGCCCATTGCAACTGTATTCGAAACGTTGCAACCAGGGTTTTAACATCTGCAATATTTTTGTCTGTTTCTCCTATGCTTTTTTGGAGCTCTGCCTCATCTTCAGGATTCAAGAGTTTGATATGAGAAAGCGTTTGCTCAAGTTCATTAAGTTTATTTTGCTCAAGAAGGCGCAGTTCATGAACTTTAATTGACAGACGGGAGTAGATCTCGGTACCGGTGATCTGCTCCAGGATGGGAGATCTTTTGTCAGCAGATGCCTCAAGAAAAGCTGCAAACCCTCCCTGTGCAAGAAGGGTGGAACGGGTGAAGCGATCAAAATCCATCCCTGTGACTTCTTCAACCTTGGTCGTAACATTGCGTACCAGGCTTTCCAGAAGGGTGTCGCTTGATGCATCTGTTATCTCATGTTTTGCTTGCTGCAGCTCACCATGGCTTGCCAGGCGTGACCGATGTTGGGACCAGTGGCAGCGAAACCTTCCTTTGATGGTGGAGAATTCAACCTCGGCAAAACAAACCCCGGTGTGTCTGCTCATTATCTGATTGGATGCTTTAGTGATTTTTCCAAGACGCGGTGTTGCACCATAAAGGGCAAGGCAGAGGGCATCGAGTAGGGTGGATTTTCCAGCACCCGTTGGGCCGACGATGGCAAAGAGACTGTTTTCGGCGTAGGCTGAGGAGCTGAAGTCAATCTCCCATATTCCTTTGAGAGAGTTGAGGTTTTGGAACCGTATACGCAGAATTTTCACAGTTTCACTCGTCTTCGTTTTGGAGGGCGCTGAGAGCAGCTGTAAATCCCAGTTCCATTTCTCGACGCTGTTCCTCCGGCACCTCGTTGAGATCAAGGCACTTCTGGAACACCTGATGAGGCGTGAGTTCCTCAAGAGTTTTTATTTCGGAGCTTTGTTGCAGGATATGGTCGTATATTCGTTTGTTACTGATACGGAGTACCTGTAGGTTTGTATCTGCAACTGTGGCATAAATCTGCTCTTGTAAATTATCGATAAGCCTTTGACCCAGGTAATTGATTTCAAGGAGTATGGACTCCTCTCCTTGAGCAAGCGTCTGGATTTCTTTTATAATATAGTCAATATCACCGGAAATACTCTGTAAGGACTGAAAACAGGGAATTGACAATTCCTGTACAGCAAATTGCTTATCGGTATCGATCAAAAGTACAGCTTTCTGCTCATTGGCTTCTGTAAAACTCATGGCCAACGGAGCCCCGGAATATCTGCGATTATCCTGTTTGGACACCTGTTGCGGCAGGTGAAGATGGCCAAGGGCAAGATAATCAATATTTGGCGGGAAGATATCAAGACCTACCTGAACCAGTGATCCGACATACAGCTCTCTTACCCCATCACCCTGCCTGGTTTTCCCGCCCTGACAGAAGAGATGTCCGGTGGCAATCAGGGGGATTTTCGTTGCCAGCTGCTGCTGTTTGTTTGCAGCAAGTTGGGAGAGTTTCAGGTAATGGTTACGAATGCCGTGCAGCATCTTGTTTTGTTTGTCTCCTATACTTTCCCCGGCTTCCGAGAGCCTGATATCTTTATCACGCAGATAGGGGACCGCTAGTACCATAAGTTCAGGACTGCCACCGGTATCATTGAGTACAAGGAGTTCTTCTTCAATGTTCTCCGGAGCCCTCCCAACCACATGGATATTCAGGAAATGGAGAAGCTCACGAGGAGCGTTGAGAAGAGCTGGGGAATCGTGGTTGCCTCCAATAATAATGATATGACGGCAGCATGAATTTGCAGTGCGGGAAAGAAATCGATAATACATTTCCAGACTTTGATTGGCTGGGGTCTGGTTGTCGAAGATATCTCCTGCAACAATAAGGGCCTCCACCTCTTGCTCTTCGATTTGTTCCAGCAGCCAGTTAAGGAAATCAGAATGTTCCTGATAACGTTGCCGACCGTATAGCTTATGGCCAAGGTGCCAGTCTGAGGTGTGGAGTATTCTCATCTGTTCAGGTGTTGAAGAGTTCATCAGCACTCCATATTTGTTCGTTTAGCAGTTAGCGTATAGAGAAGACTATTACGCTAACTGCTAAACGAAAAAATGTGGGGCACTGCTAAACTCTTAAGTAGTCTGGAATATGCTTGTGCTTGTAAGAAATTTAGTGGAACTTTGGAACTGGAGCTTTAGCCCAGGCCTGAATATGCTCAAAGGGGATAAAAAGTCCTCCGTTCCAGCGCACTTATTTTATAGGCGTTGCAATGATTCGCTTGAGGCTCTTGTTCAGTTTGAGTCGTCGCTTTGATATGTCCTTTTTGATCGTTAGCTTGCAATTGCCAATCCTTACTTTTGTTCCCGCAAAAACAGTACCTTTCAAATCGATGAATATTTTATCGATCCGGGTTAGTTTTGTTTCGTTCTCATCTTCGTTGTCTGTCGTTTCTGTGGTGTCCCTAAGCTCACCTACTCTGGAATACATCTCGCTACCCGGAATGAGGTTCAGTTTGAGCAGATTCATCTTTGTTTCACTGACCTCGGCCTCCATGTTTCGTATTTTTTTTGATTTTGCGCTGCCGCCATAACGCTGCAGCCATTTGATGATGTCATCCTGTTGTGTAACAAGGAGTTGTGTGAGTTCTCTACGAATATTCAGTCTTTCAATATCCACCCCAGCGGCAAGAAAGGATGGTTTGCCATTGGGAGTACCTACGTTAGAAGCGGTCAGGGAGCCGCCGGCGATTACATTTCCGCCAACGATGGTGGTACCCTGCTGGCAGAGAATGTCCTGTTTTGCTGAAATATCACTGTAATAGGATTGCTTGCGAATAATTACATTACCACCGGACTCTATATTTCCCTGTTCTATAAACTTGAAGTCCACATCTCCAAGAGCTGTAATATGAGTTTTATTGCCGGTTATACCGCCTTTGATAATAATATTAGCCTCACTACTGAGGATGGCAGACATGACTTCTTTTTTGATTTCAAGGTCTCCACCGGTTATTACTTTGAATCCGGGTTGTACTGCTCCATTGACAATAACGCAGCTTTTTGATTCTATATTGCCGGTGGTATAGTCAATATCCGTTGGTATCTCCTGCTTTGAACAAACTTTAATTTCGCAGTCGTTTATCACGGTCAGGATACCATCTTTGGTGGCTTTAATCTCACCACTTTTTTCTATAAAGGTTACATCCTGCTTTATGGTGAATTCTGGTTCAGTGCCACCATCTGGTTCTATTTCCTGGCCCATGACATCAGTGCCAGAGGCACCTGGAATCGCAGCTATTTTAGTGGCAAGCAGTTCATCTTTTGCAACCGCAATCATTATTCTTCGTTCACGAAAATCTATGGTACCATCTTCAAGTATCTGACCGGCAATGGGACCGATCTCAAAGGCAAATTGAAGGTAGGCGTCCACCCCTTCCTCAGAGAGTTGTCCGTAGGCAATGGGGATCTCATGGAAGTCGTTGTAGCCCTGTTCGATAATATCCTGTGCGTTCTGTAAAGCCGTTTGGTCTATCCCAAAGAGGATACCGGCTTCTTTGAGGAGCTCAGGGAGTGGTTCTTTGCGTATGGCAAAGTCTGCGGTTATGGGCGGGTGGAGAATGAGCGTTGCGGTCATGCCATCATTTGAGACTTTGACTAAAGGTACAATGGAAACGAGAAGCACTGGTTCCTGATCCTGCTCCTGCTTCATGGTATCAATTCGCGGATAGCCGATGATATCGGCTAACAGTGTTTCGCCATCATCGGAGAAATGGGTGTTCTTCCCTGAACGTACCGGGCTTTTTTCAAATCCTTTGGCAGAAAATTTCTCGAATTCCGGAAAAGAAAGAAGTGGTTGGTTTTGTTTAACCAGTTCTGATACTACGACCTTTTCTGATTTCTCTTCAGTTCCTACAAGAATACGTTTTCTGGTGAAATGAAGAGTGGGTTCCAGATATTTTATTTTGGTGGCTTTTATGTCGTTACTGTCTGTCATGTTTTGTCCGCTTCCTGGTACAATGTGGTCTGTCAAAAGATACGTGTAAGAAAACCCTATTTATCTAATAATATCCACAACGCTACAATAAGTAAAGAGGAAGAAAATACAGATATGAGGTGGTTTGAAAAGAGAAAGAAGGGGAGGCTTTAAAGTATTGAGTAGTGGGAGGGGGTAAAAGAGGCAGGAGATGGCGTAATGATGACTTCCATCTCCTGCAGAGGGTTGTCGATCAGCAAGGATCGACTCAGGATGGTAAAAATCTGCCGGAAAATAAACTGTTATATTCCGGCAGTTCAGGAGCTGTATTAATCTTCTACTTCACACTCGTTACCTTCACAGTCAATGTTGGCAACGAAGAAGAATGCTTTATAGCCATTCTTGTTCAGTTCTTGAGCTGCCATGTCTGCACGGGCACCGGTGGTACAGTGAACGTAAACTTTTTTGTCCTTTGGAATCTCAGAAAGACGGGTAGCGACCTGATCAAGAGGTACGGTAATGGCATTTTTGAAGGCACCAGCGCTAACTTCATCTGCGGTACGTACGTCAAGGATTACAGCACCGGTATCAGCACCGGTTACAGCTTTCATGAAATCAGCTTTTCCAATTTCGCCTTTTCCAAGTTTTCTTATCCAGTTGATATCTGTTTCAACTGGCCCTTTAACAGTTTTTCCGCCTGACTTAACCCAACCAGCATAGTTGCCTGAAACGATCGCAACTTTTTTGTAGCCTTCGTCACGAAGATCTTCAACGGCATCGGCAGTTTCTTCTGCTGAATCACTATATACAACAACGGGTGCTTTTACAGGGATATCATCGAGACGATCATCGAGTGTATCGTATGGGATGGAAACAGAACGGGCAATACGACCAGCTTCGGATTTCTTTTTGGAACGTAAATCGATGAGAACTATATTGCCTTTCTCAATGTTACCCTTACTTGGGGTAACCAAATGACCGGTTTTAATCCATGCAGGTTGTCCATCAAGGTATACTTTAACATTTTTGTAGCCATCTTTTTTCGCCAGACCGGCGACTTTAGTTGACATACCTCATGTGGGCCCTCCGCAATACATGATAAGGAGTATATTCTTATCTTTCGGAAGAGCAGTTGCAGCCTTTTCTTTATACGCCTTTGTGCCAATACTGATGGAACTGGGAATATGCGCAGCAGCATACCGTTTTCCTGGACGGGCATCGACGAGAACATAATCACCTTTTGCGTCCATCAGAGCTTTCAACGCATCTGTTTTGATCTCGGTCACGCCTTTGGGAAGCTTAGCAAGTTTTGGTTTGATAACTGTGGCCCAAGGCTGACCATCGCGCATTTCATAGAAAATGATTGACGCATGACCCACTGAGGCATGTTCAACACCCTTGGTCTTATCGTCAAAGTTGACCATGATTGTTTTGGCTTCTTTACCTTTACCAACAACAATAGAGATACTTTTTGCTTTGTTTGATTTTCCTTTAACGCTTCCCTTGTACACTAGACCTTTCGGCGCTTGTGCCTTGGCAGTTACTGCAGGCTTGGCCGCAGCGGTTGTGGAACTCGTGTCCTGATTACATCCGGTCACCAAAAATGATGCCATGATGAAAAAAGGAATAAACTTGATCATGTTTTTCTTCATACTTCCTCCAAAAAGTTAAAGAAATGATTATGTGCAAAGGCAAAATACTTTGCGATATTAAAAACTTTGCACACTCGTAAGCATAATATATGCCATTTTTGTAAAATCTACTACTCGCCTGTAATTGTAAATGAAAAGTCAAAAACAATATTTTATATGGGGTGCAAATGAAGAATACGTTATTTTAGGGGTAAATGTAAAGGTAAATCTTTGAAATTACAATTAAAGTGTTAAATGTATTTCTTTAATTGTGCTGTTTCAGTGTTTTAAAGTGCAATAAGCAATTGTATTAGCTTTGTTTGTTTTTCAGTTGTTAAAGAAAAATGAATTAATATTCATTTTGCTATGCCGTTGAGGGACATCTTTGCAGTAAAACAAATTGGCACTGCTACTGTGTGGGGGTGGGGCGGTGTTCGGTGTGCGGTATTCGGTTTTCGGTTTGCGGTGTGGGATCCTAGCTAATTGGTGTGTGTGGAGTTTTGTCCTTACCGAAAATCTAAAACCGCTTACCGCTTACCGCTCACTTACCGTAGAGGAGTTTTAGTATCGCATCCCGGGTGTTTTTTTTCTGATTAAGGAGAATGACAAAGCTGTTTTTGTTTTTGCCACGGTTTATATAGCCGGCATAGCAGAATACACCTGATTTTCTGAGCGTTCCTGACTTCATTTGTACCCCATATTTTATTGGGACAAGAGATGCGTATGGTTTGAATCGTTCCAGGACAATAAGCAGAGCCTCAGGAGTAATACGATTGTTCTTTGACAGGCCCGATCCTTCAATCATTATGATCTGGGTATCTGTGAGTCCAAGAGAGTTATGGATAAAATCAGCCATTGCTTTCTGGCTTTTCTCCCAGGTAGCAGGGAATCCGTATTGTTTTACACCGATAGCAAGGTAAAGCTGATTGACCATAAAGTTGTTTGACGAGAGCAGGCAGGATTCTACTAGCTCGCTCATTGTTTCTTTTGCGAAGTATTTAAGGACTAGTGGGACATCCAGTGGCACAGAACCCTGTTTGATTTGGCCATTTATCCTTATGCCCTGTTCTTCAAGGAGGGTTTGAAACAGCTGACCGCTGTAAAGTAGATTGTTGCTGAGTTCATTCTGTAGCGGGAATGCATCCACATTAACGCGGTGATACCCGCTTGTGAGATTCTTGCCGATTGCCCCCATTATTTTGAGGTAGGGAGTTTGGGCTTCAGGAGATTCCACCTTAGCTTTGTGGAGTACTTTCAGGGGGACGGTGTTAAAATTTACCCCAAGGGCAGTACATCTGGCATCATAGGGATTTGATGAATTCACAGAGCCGTCAGTGAATTCCTGTTCAAGAGCAAATGCTGTATCGTCAAGAACAATATCGTTAATTTCAGTGATGCCCTGCTCTGAAATCAGCCTTGTTATTGTCCTGATTTTTTCCGAGACAAGGAAGGGATCTCCACCACCTTTAATATACAGAGTACTTTTGCTGTCGAAATAGAGCTCAGTCGAAAACACATGTTTTGACCCCAATATTTCAAGGACGGCAAGACTGGTGACAAGTTTTAACGTTGATGCGGGAATGAAGTTTGTTGTGAGGTTTTTTGAAAATAGCGTTTTGCCATTCTTACTGAGTGCGTAACCGCCATTATGGATATATTCCTGGAGCTCTGGCAACTCCCCGGCCGAGGAGGGGCAAGGGAGAAGTAAGGATATGAAAAAGAGAAAAACTGCTCCGGAAATTATCAAATGATAGAATTTTCGGAGCAGTTTTTGTTTTGGTACTACCTGCACAGTAAGGCAATCAAGAGTTGTATCTTGATAAGCTCGTAACAAGGTTATATTGAGATGGCTAAGTGAAAAACTCCATATGCGAGGCGCGCAAATCATCTATTATTTTGGCGTACTTTTGGGTACGTCGTAATGATAGATGATTTGTAGCAACGAAGCAGATGGAGAGTTTTCGGAGTCCACGCTTACCTACGACGCCATCATATCTTGGGCAGTTTGGCCATGGAGGCGACGATGGCTTCTTTCGGGTAATCATAGTCGTGGAGATCACCTGAAAAGTATTTGTCGTACGATGCCATATCAATAAGACCATGTCCTGAAAAGTTGAAGAGGATGGTTTGAGGTTTATCAAGTTCACGCGTTGCCTCTATAATTGCACCACGAATGGCATGACATGTTTCCGGTGCAGGAATGATGCCTTCGGTTCTTGCAAAGAGAACTCCCGCCTCAAAGCATTCCATTTGATGTACCTTAACAGGGTCAACAATGTTTTCGCGAACCATGGCTGAAACAATTGGAGACATTCCATGATAGCGCAGGCCACCAGCATGGATCCCGGGAGGTATGAAATCATGGCCCAGGGTATACATGTTCAGCAGTGGGGTGGTTTGAGCAACATCACCATAATCGTAGGCAAGGGTGCCGGCGGTGAGTGTTGGGCATGATGCGGGTTCCACGCCTACAAAACGAATCTTTTTTCCGTCAAGATAGTCGGGCAAATAGGGAGAGGCAAGACCTGCAAAGTTTGATCCGCCACCGCAGCAACCAACAATAACATCGGGATAGTCACCGGCAATTTCCATCTGTTTTTTTGCTTCAAGACCAATGATGGATTGATGCAGGATAACATGATTTAAAACTGAACCAAGTGCGTAATTGGTATCGTCCCGGCTTGCGGCATCTTCAATGGCTTCTGAGATGGCAATGCCTAGAGAACCCGCGGTATCTGGGTATTGTTCGCGGATTTGACGTCCGATATTGGTGTCAACACTTGGGCTTGCTACAATGGAGGCGCCAAAGGCCTGCATCATGGATTTACGGTAGGGTTTCTGGTCATAGGAAACCTTAACCATATATACCTTACAGTCGATACCAAACTTCTGGGTTGCAAAGGAGAGGGCACAGCCCCACTGTCCAGCACCTGTTTCTGTGGCCAGACGCTTTATTCCTTCCTTGGCATTGTAATATGCCTGAGGAACAGCAGAGTTTGCTTTGTGTGATCCAACCGGAGAAACACCTTCATTTTTGAAGTAAATTTTTGATTTAGTTCCAAGTGCCTTTTCAAGAGCTCTTGCCCGAACCATGGGAGAAGGACGCCAAATTTTGAGGACGTCCTGTACTTCTTCAGGAATATCAATAAATCGTTCCTGGGACATCTCCTGTTCAAGAAGAGCCATGGGGAAAATGACACCAAGTTTTTCAGGACCCATGGGTTCTTTGGTCTCGGGGTCAAGAGGAGGTAACAGACCATTTGGGATATCAGGGCCTACATTGTACCATTGGGTTGGCATCTCATCGTCACGAAGGACAATTTTTTTCGTTGTCATGATGTATCTCCTTGTTAGAACTGCATGGCTATTTTAATTATTATGTTAATACTAAATTCAAATGAATACACACCTGTACCACATAGAAGCGGGTGGAGGCAATAGGATTTGCTAAAGCTCTTTCCAGCCCGTTTTAATTACCACGGAGGATAGTAGTTCCTCCTGGTTTTTTTGCAGAATTGCTGCAATAGCTTCCAGGGGTTTCACCCCGGCCTGACTTGCCTCACTGATAAGTTGAAGAGATACCGTATCTTTATCAATAACCTCCAGTTCCACAACCAGTGGTCGAAAATCGATTTCTTTAACCTTTCCCTTGCGAACACGTTTTACAGAAAAACTGTCCGTGGTCAGAAACTTTTCCATGGATTTTTTATCGTTGGCGCTCAGTGCAGGGTGGAGAGTGAGCCGGTAGGAACAGATCATTTTCTGAGGGACCTTACCGCTGCTGAGTACTATTTCCTGAACGGCAAGACCCGGTGGCATTTGTTTATTTAACCGGTTTTTAACCTCTTCCAGATTGTCAAGTGGTGCTGGCAGATCCATAACGAAATATTCAGCAAGACTTTGGGTACCGACAGGCATTGCAGGGGCAAAGGATACCTTGGGGGATGGGTTGAACCCTTTGGAAAAGTTGGTTTCAATTTTGGCACGACGCAGGACACGAAAAACGACCTGGAGGATTTCCAGATGGCCAAGATAACAAATGTCTCCCATGCGGGAATAGGTGACAGTATATCGAAAATGTTGATCTTCACCCTGTTGTGGTCTGTCTGTTATTGTCGTCTTTTGAACGGGGGGCCTTTCCTCATTTTCATTTTGCTGGTTTTGTTTTCTATCAATTACAACGGGCTGAATTGTCTTAAAGTCACAGAGACCACATTTTTGACAAGCATGATAGCGACAATCGGGGGTGTAGGCTTCTGCATGGGCTTTAGCTAACTCTTCCTTGAGAAAGCTTGTATCCACGCCACTGCTGAGATGTTGCCAGGGGAGAATCTCCTCAAGGCCTCGTGGACGCAGGAAATCGCCGAGGACTAGGGAACACTCTTCGGCCGCTTCCTGCCAGCGGGGGAGGTCAAAATGATCGGACCAGCCGTCAAGTCGTGCACCTTTCTTCCATACTGTTTCAAGAAGATCTGCAAGTCGTCTGTCACCACGGGAAAACACACCTTCCAGGAGACTTTGTTCAGGATCGTGCCACTTTAGATTTATTCCTTTTCTTGGCAGTATATTTTTCAACTGTGATATCTTTTCCCGGCTTTCTTCCATTGATATCTGCGCATTCCATTGAAAAGGGGTATGCGGTTTCGGGACAAAAGTTCCCAAACTCACATTAATTTGCTGCTTGCCTCTTCCGCCTGACTGGTTCGCAATTTCCTTGGTTTTTTTAGCAAGATCTGCAATGGCTTCAATGTCTTCACTCGTTTCAGTGGGCAGGCCAATCATAAAATACAGTTTCATTACCTTCCAGCCAAGGCCAAAGGCGTCCTTACTGGTGGTGAGCAGATCGTCTTCGCTGATCCCTTTATTAATAACCCGCCGCAATCGTTCACTCCCGGCTTCGGGAGCAAGCGTGAAGCCGGTTTTTCTTACCCTTTTAATCTGATCCATAAGTTCTTGAGTGAGTGTACCAACACGCATGGATGGCATGGAAACAGCTATGGCTTCTTTAGAAAATCGATCCATAAGTTGCGGCAGGGTTGTACCAAGACAGGAGTAGTCTCCGGTGGAAAGAGAGAGCAGGGCGAGCTCGTTAAACCCTGAATTTTTGATTCCCCTTTCGGCAAGGTCAAAAATTTGTTCGGGAGTTCGTTCCCGGACCGGGCGATAGATGATTCCGGCCTGACAAAAACGACATCCTCTTGTGCAACCTCTGGCCACTTCAACCCCTAATCTGTCATGGACAATTGTAGAATTGGGTACCAGGGGATGAAGGAGATGATCAACTTTAGAAAGATCGCCAAGAACTCGACGTGTGACTTGAGGAAAATCTGGTTTTAAAGTTTTAATTTCAGCAATGCTTCCATCTTCATTATAGGAAGGCTTGAAATGTGACGGGATATACACACCCGGAATGGTGGCCAGTTTTTCAAGGATGGTTGCCCGTGGTAGCTGAGCTTCTCTGCTAATTCGCACAGATTCGGCAATTTCAAGAATGGCTTCCTCACCGTCGCCGAGGAGGATGGCATCAAAGAAATCAGCAACAGGTTCAGGGTTCAGACTGCAGGAACCACCACCAAGAATAATGGGCATCTCTTCACCACGATCACTGGAGCGCAGAGGAATAGAGGCGAGATCAAGGATGGTGAGAATATTGGTGTAGCAGAGCTCATAGGGCAGAGTGATCCCAATAAGATCAAAGTCAAGTAAAGGACGGTTGTTTTCGAGTGAACAGAGGGGAAGCTCACGGGATCGCAAAAGTTTTTCCATATCCATTGCGGGACAGTAACAGCGCTCGGCAAGGATGTTTTCCTGACTGTTCAGAATGTGATAGAGTATCTGTAGGCCCTGATGGGACATGCCAATTTCGTATAGATCCGGGAAGATGAGCGCACAATGCAGTGCTGTCTGATCCCACTCTTTTACAACAGCATTGTATTCGTGGCCAAGGTAACGTCCTGGTTTATTAACAAAAGGAAGGGTTTCTCTCTGCTCAAAATTTTGTTTCATATGAGTGTCTGTTTGTATTAAATGATTGCATCATGTCTGCTTAGTTCGCCGTGGATTCGCTGGAATACACTCTAGAGAATGGTTTCCATGCTAGTCATTTACTGAAAATAGGTTGACTTTACAAGAGTGGATGAGGTATTCAAGAATATATCTGATTAGTTCCTTAAAAAAGAGAAGGTTACATAGGTATCATTTATGAATGGTCGTAAAATTGTTGTTACTCTTGCTGTTATGGCATCCTTTTTCCTCTTTTCCGGTATGCTCCATGCTGCGGAAGGATTGATAGAAAAAGTCGAATTCCAGAAGGACAATGGCAAAATTGAATCGGTGGTTTTTCATCTCAATGGCCCCTGGCTGCCAAAAATATTTGCCCTGAAGGGTGACAATCCTCGTGTTGTTTTCGATTTTATGGAAACTGCTATGGCACGAAGTATCACCACCACCATTGAGACGCAAGGCAGCATGATTCACAAAATCAGACTGGGGCGTCATAGTAATAAGACAAGGGTGGTGATAGATCTCGCTGCCGGTGGCGAATTTAATTTTGACCAGCAGTTTGATGAGAATAACAATATCCTCACCATCCAGCTTTTTCCTGCAGATTTTCCTGAAAAAGAAAAAGTTGTAGCTAAAGAAGTCATTGCCGCTAAACCAGTTGTGGAAGCGAAGCCAACCGAGCCGGTGCAGGAGGTTACGGAGGTCGTAGAGATCGAAGAGATCGAAGAGATCAAAGAGACAGCCGAAGTCGTTGAACAGGAAACCGCAGAACATGTTGCGACTACTCCAGCTCCGGTGGAAGAGGAAGGCCCGGTGGTTGATCCTCTGCTATTAGATGTGACCTTTGAAAATACATCTAATAAGGGGGAAATGGTTCTTTTTAAATTAAATGGCTTCTATCCTCCATCGGTGACTGGAGAAGAGGAGGGGACACCTCTTGTTATCTGTGATTTTGCAGGCACACGGCTTGATGAAAAAATAACCAGGACCCAGGCCATCCATGGTGAATACATTGAACAGGTAACTATTCAACAGCCTGAAGACTCGGATCTTGTACGGGTGATAATTGAACTTGTTCCCAATAAAAACTATGATTTGCAGCAGGTTTTTTTTCAAAGAAGATAATCTCTTTGTGATTATTGTTAAGTCTTATGAATCCCTGGATAGTGCTAAAGAGTGATGGCGTCGTAAAAAGGTCTGAGTTTAGATGGATTCGTTGAAAACTTCATATTCGAGGCGCGGAAAAATCAAATCATTTCGGCGTACTGAGGTACGTTGCAATGATTTGATTTTTCCAGCAACGAAGAAGATGAAGAGTTTGTGCGATTCCATCAAGGTTGCAGTTGTTTGAAGTACCCAACAGGTACTGGAAGTGAAAAATCTGTCTCACTAAAATTTTTACCTGTTCTGATATCCTGCAGTTCTATTTCTATTTCTGATCCCCATGGAAGATTTGTGATATAAATCTTTTTATTGGTGGGGAGGCAGCTCTCTTCTTCCTCTAGGTTATCATAGGAGATTTCAGCGATTGTCTCTCCGTCCCTGCCAAGAAATAAATATTTCAGTACTTTTCTTTTGCTAAGATCCAGATTAACCCATTGTTCATCGGCTGATGTATTCTTTCCATATTTTCGGAGCAATACCCAAATTGTCTGATTTGTAAGGTCTTTAGTGATACGTTCTGCTTGTATTGGATGTGTTGGCAACTGTCCGCTGAGAAAGGCAAACCAGTCACCTTGAGCCAAAATAAGGGGAAGTTCTTTGCGGATAGCCAAGTTACGTAAATTACCTCTTATATGCTGTCGCTTGCCAGTATCCAAAGTCTGAAATGTTTTCCCGTCACTTGCAAAAGCATAGACAAGCATTCCGAACGGATTACTGACGATAAATTTCATTGACGAAGGTGACATCAGCTGAAGATAACCGTGGCCACCGGTATCTGATATCGGATTTTTCCAGAATATTATAGCGTTGGCATCAAGCTCTTTTGAACATGATTTGTCACTATCCTGCATACGAGTGATGATTTCTGAAATTTTCAGGCTTTCATCTTCCTGAAGTGGTTCAGACCAGCGTTGTCTGGCGCATCCTGTAAGGAGCAGTATCAGGAGGAGGATGAGTATAAAAGGTGTTCGGGTAGCCATGGCTATTCCTGAATGAAACGGATCTTTTTGAGAATGCGGGCTTTATCACCATCCTTTTGGAAGAGTTCAGCCGCATTTTCGTAGGCCTGTATTGCATTGATTTTCTGGCCCTGTTCCAGGTAGATGTCACCCAGATGTTCGTAAATATTTGGATCGTTTGGCTCAAGTTCCAGTGCTTTTAGTATTTCTTTGGTAGCACGATCAAATTTTCCCATACGAAAATAGACCCACCCCAAACTATCTTGAATATAGCCGTTTCCGGGTTTAAGCCGTATTGCTTTCAGCACATATTCCAGGGCTTTGTCAAGGTTGATATTGTTATCTGCCCATGTGTAACCAAGAAAATTGAGCGCTTCGGCGTGATCCGGATCAATTTCAAGCACTTTTTCCATCAACGCAATTGCCTGCTGTTGAGAACCATCCTGTTCGCGGAGCAGGCCATATTCAAAATAGAGTGTGGCGTTATCCGGATATCTGATAAGAGCAGCGTCTAGCAGTTCATAGCCCTTTTCTATTTGTTTTTGCTCCATATACAGGGATGCCAGAAGCGAGTAGAGACCGGGACTTCCAAACTCCTCATCTTGAAGTGTTTTGTTGAGAAGTTCAATGGCATGGGTACCCTGCTGACGATCCATCAAGATACGAACCTGGAGATAAATGCCATCTTCAAAATGGTCAGCCTCCTGTTCGATTGTCCGTAGCAGGGTCATGGCACCCTCAAGATTTTGTTGTTGATAGCGGATGACGGCAAGCATGTAGGTCGCCTCAGGGTCGCCCTGATGAACGGCTAAGGGAATGAGGGTGTCAGCAGCCTTATCCAGCTTTTTAGAACGCAGGTAGAGCCTTGCAGTTAATATGTCGATTTGTGCCGGATCATCACTGCTTTTCCGTAGATCCTGCAAAACATCAAGAGCATCATCTTCCTTTTCCTGGAGTAACAAGATATGGACAAGTCCGAGGCCAGCTCGGGTTTCTTTGGGGGTCTTTTTTAATATTGATCGATACTGTTGTTCAACCTTTTTGTAGTCCTTTTGTTTTTCATAGAATTCTGCAATTTCAATGACCAGGTCTACGGACCAGTTAATCTTCAGGGTTTTCTGGTACCATTTTTCTGCAAGTTTTGTGTCACCTGTCTGTGAGGCCAGACGAGCAAGATAGAGATGTGCAAACATTGATTCAGGATTTAACTGAAGAGTTTTCAGGAAGGCCTCCTCTGCCTCTACATATTGGTGCTGTTCGGAGTAGAGAAATCCAAGACGGATAAAAAGTGTTTCATCCTCCGGGCTCATTTCAATGAGTTCAGTGTAGAGCGTAATTGCTTCCTCTATCTCGTTATTTCGGATATCAAGGCGTGCGAGCAGGAGTCTGTCCTGCATATCGTCAGGGTATTTTACTATGGCAGTGCGCAGCCATTTTGCGGCACCCTGCGGTTTTCCCATTTTTATCAGAAGAATGGGGAGTCTGCGAAGAATGTAACGAGAATCAGGATCGCAGATAAGCGCTTTCTCGAAGGCCTCTTCTGCCTCAATATAATGGTTATTATTTTCAGCATGGGTACCCCAGAGAAAATAGAAATAGGAACAGGAACTGTCAGAGTTGTCAGAGGTGTGTGGCTGAGTTATCTCTTCAGGAATAAGGTGTTGTTCAAGTGATATGTTCTCAGGGGTCACAGAACTGCAGCCACCGCAGCTGAGCAGCACGAGGCTGAGCAGAGATAGATATAAAAGAAAGTTGCTGTTTAGTTTCATAGTGTCTCAAGAAGTGGCAGGACCTGTCCCATAACATCCTGATGGATAGTTTCGATGGTTCCAGATGCATCGATACGTTTGATACAGGGAAGATCCAGTAATGCAAATTGTTCTGCTACTTTGATGAGGTAGTCCTCTTTTTCAAAATCATTCTGAATGTCACCACGGCCTTGGGTAATACGTTGTACTCCAGTTGCTATGGAGGCATGAAAAAGCAGGGCGAGATCAGGAGTCGGGGCAAAGCTGTTGCGGTCTAAAATCATGGAAGGTTCCAGTCCTGCTGCCCCCTGGTAGGCTATGGTCGAAAGATAATAGCGGTCACAGAGGATAATTTTTCCATCCTGTAGGGCCGGGGTCAGGAGAGTATCAACATGTTCTTTTCTGTCGGCCAGGAATAGGTCAAGCTCCTCGTCAAGACTTGTTTTTTCACGATTTGTATAGAGTGCCCGGATTTGCTGGCCATATTTTCCGTCCGTTGGTTCAAAGGTGGAAATTACTGGAAAGCCCATTTTTTGAAGGGCTTTAGCCAGCAGGTTTAACTGGGTGGATTTTCCTGTCCCATCGGTTCCTTCGAAAACAATGAGGAGACCTGGTTTATGAGGAGTTGTCATAGGTCCTGTTGTTGCGTTCTATTGTGAGTGATTTGGCTTGCGAGTTCAACTGCTGCTGCAAGACTGGTTGGATCAGCAATACCTTTTCCAGCAATATCATAGGCGGTCCCATGATCAACCGATGTCCTGACGATGGGTAAACCAAGGGTAATATTAACACCATCTTTGAAATGGAGTAGTTTAAAAGGGATAAGGCCCTGATCGTGGTACATACAGATTACGGCATCATATTCGCCCTGAGCTGCTTTAAAGAAAATTGTATCAGGTGGAAAGGGGCCATGCAAGTCTATGCCCTCTATTTTTGCAGCTGTGATGGATGGGGTGATTATTTCTTCTTCTTCGAATCCAAACATACCACCTTCTCCAGCGTGGGGATTAAGGGCAGCAACTGCCAGTCTGGGAAAGGGAATATTGAAATCCACTTGAAGACTTTTGTGAGTGGTTCGATAGAGTTTTAGAAGCAATTCTTTATTGAGTAACCCGGAAACCTGAGCGATGCCACAGTGAATAGTGGCAAGGGTCACTCTAAGAGAGCTTCCAGCAAGCATCATCACATGATTTTTGCTTGCTGTGAGCTTGGCCAGCATTTCAGTATGTCCGGGATAATGGTGTTTACTCTCCTGGAGTGCTTCCTTGGAAATGGGACAGGTGACCAGGCCGGAAAACCAGCCCTCTTCAATACCTTTTACTGCTGAGGTGATTGCAGAAGCCATGGCAATGGCGGTCTTTTTTGTGAACGTTCCGGGGTGAATGGAGTTATTGCTAAGTTTTGAGCTTTCGTAAAGAGGGATAATGTTCTTTGTGGATGGTATATTATCACCTGGCAACCAGGGAACAATGGAATAGTTGATGCCGAGCTGTTGGGCATAAAAACGAAGCACATTCAGATCACCAACCACAATGCAGGGTGGCTGTTGATGGTTTACAGGATAGGCAAAATATTTGAGAATAATTTCAGGGCCTATTCCGGCAGGACATCCCATTGTGATAGCTAGTGGCGTCATAATAGTGTGTTGCCGTACATTAAAAAAAGTTACCAGCTGTTTCGAAACAGTTGGCAAGGTGTTCAATTTTGGGTTTACCAGCTTCAGTTATTATAACGGAAATAACGTCAAAACGTACTGCTTGTTCCGTCACCTTGTTACGCGTCATGTAATCAAGGGCAATCCTGCTGATCTGGGCCTGTTTTTTCAGGGTGACTGCTTCAAATGGGTGGCCAAAGCGCAGATTTTTCCGGGTCTTTACTTCAACAAAGACAAGTGTGTCCAGGTCACGTGAGATGATATCAATTTCTCCTGATTTTTGCCTGTAGTTTCGTTGAATAATTGTATGATTATTCCTTTTCAGGTAGGCAGCGGCAAGATCTTCTCCCAGTTTCCCAAGAGTGATGCGTTCCTTAGACAAACTCTTTCACTCCTCTGAATGTCAAACGATGATGGGGAGTAATGCCATGGACAGCAATTGCTTCTCGATGCTGTTTGGTCGGGTAACCCTGGTTTTGGATAAAATTATATTGAGGATACTTGTTGTGAAGTATAGCCATGATTCTGTCACGAGTTACTTTTGCAATAATCGAGGCAGCAGCAATGGATGAGGAGCGTGTTTCACCTTTAATTAATGGTTGTTGGGACGTTCTTATGGGGACTGGAAATTTACCGTCTACAAGAAGGAAATCGGGCGGAGTATGGTGCTTTGAGAGTTCACTGACTCCACGTCTCATAGCCAGGAGTGAGGCCTGTAAAATATTAATTTTATCTATGATTTTATGAGAGACAATGCCAATACCAATGTGGGCTGGTATTTCATGGAGATACTCAAAAAGGATCTCGCGTTTCTTTGGAGTAAGTTTTTTGGAATCAATAAAGAGGGAATGCTGGCAATTTACAGGAAGTACAACTGCGGCGGCAACAACAGGTCCGGCAAGAGGCCCCCGGCCAACCTCGTCAAGACCTGCGACAACAGAATATCCCCGTTGTCGCAGGTTATGTTCGAGAAAAAAAGTATCCTCCCGGGGAGGATCAAACAACGTCAGAAGTGATTCTGGCAGCTGCTTGTAAGATTTTCTGTTCTTTTTTTTTGCAGTTGCTTTAGCGCACAATGCCGCGCTCGCGGATACGTGCAGCTTTACCACGTCTGTCACGAAGGTAATAGAGACGAGACTGACGAACACGTCCACGGCTTATAACTTCGATTTTCTCAATACGGGGATTATGAAGGGCAAATGTTTTTTCAACGCCAACACCGTGGGAGATCTTACGAACAGAGTACGATGCGCCCATGAGTGCTTTCTTGCGTTTAATGACCACGCCCTGAAAAATCTGGACACGCTCTTTAGCGCCCTCAATAATGCGAATAAATACTTTAACAGTGTCGCCGGGACGAAAATCAGGATGATCCTGACGCATCTGCTCCATTTCAATTTTGTCGATAATTGTGCTCATGATTTTTTCCGTTGTTTATCAATAATGGTGCTGCTTTATGCAGCTGCTCATATTTTTAATATAATTAATGAATTATGACCATCTTTTACACGCTAAGGAGTCGATCAAGTATGATCGAAACAGCCGAGCGTACAGAAAGATGATTATAGCCAGTATCTGCACCAACAGGGGGGAGACAAAAATCTGTACTCTCCATAACCTCCGGGGCAAGTCCATGTGCTGTACCAAAGAGAAGAACTATTGATTCTTTTGCTTTAATTTTAGCACGAACATCCGTATAACTTAAAGTCTTTTCCTGCATTCTGGCACTCGTCGTGAGTAATAGTGGCTTGTGACCACGTTTTTCAGTGACTGTTTCAATCACATTCTCAAGACTGTGTGCCAGCTGAACAAGTTGCAGAGCTTCTTTTCGGGCAGGATTATATTTAGAACCATAACCGCTTTCCCAATGCTCAAGTATTTCGGCAACCAACGCATGCTGATCTTCATAGGGCGTTACTATGTAGTAATTGTCAACACCGTATGTTTTACCAGCCCTTGCAATATCGTGGATATCAAGATTGGTCACAGCCGATCCGATAATTTCTCCAACTTTATTGACCACAGGGTGGTGGACAAGAACAATATCTAACCCGCTCTGGTTTGTCTTCATTGTTCCTGTAATGCTTTTATTCTGTCATAGAGCTGATGTTTGCGAAGTAATTTTGCTTCCATCTTGCTGAATGATCCAAACTCTTTTTGTAATAAATCAGGCCTTCGATCCAGGGTCCTTCTAACGGACTCTAAAAAGCGATATTCATCAATCTTGGCATGATCACCTGAAAGTAATATTTCAGGAATTGCCTCGCCTTCAAAAACTCTTGGCCGTGTGTACTGCGGATGCTTCAATAACTGCCGGCTGAAGGTATCTTTCTCAGCAGAATCAGCACATCCTAAAACACCAGGCAATAATCTGGTCACAGAGTCGATAATAACCATGGCTGCAAGTTCGCCACCAGTGAGGATATAATCACCAATGGAGATTTCATCATCAATACTTGCTGACCTGAAGCGTTCATCAACGCCCTCATAACGACCGCAAATCAGGACAAGATGCTCTTCACGACTCAATTCCTGCGCTACTTCCTGGTTGTACCGTCTGCCCTGTGGACTGAGGAGCACAACCCTACTGGATCCGTACTGTTTTTTGACAGAGGCAAGAGCAGCAGTAAGCGGTTCCGGCTTCATCACCATCCCTTCACCGCCTCCAAATGGCCGATCATCGGTCATGGAGTGCTTATCAGTTGCAAAATCACGAATATTGGTGATTTCTATCTGGACCTGATTTGCCTCACGTGCTCTGCGAATGATAGCTTCATTCAGCGGTGAAGTAAGCAGTTCCGGAAAGATAGTCAGTATGTCAAATTTCATGGGGTGCAACCCCCTTAGCACTTTCCCCGGAGTTTATGCTAATCAGTCCTGGTGGTGGCGCTATAATCAAGCAGCTCGTATTCCTTTCAGTTATCATTCCGGGAATAAGAGGTATTAAAACTTCATTCTTGCCTGATTTCACAACGAGGAGATCATGCATCCCATTGTTGAAAAATGCTTCAACCCGGCCTAGGATTTCTCCCTCTTCGGTCTGCACCTGAAGTCCTTCAAGTTGATGAAGGTAAAACTCCTCTGCATCCAGATCGGGAAGCTCATCTTTGTATACCAGCACACCCGTACCGCAGAGTGTCTCAGAGTGATTGCGGTCACTCACTCCCTTGAGAGAGACTATCACTTCCTTGTTTCCAATGCGTGCCCGCACGACTTGAAAAACAGGATAAAGCAGACCCTCTCTGGAGACTAGCGTCAACTCTTTGTACCGGGTAATGTTTTGCAGTTCATCGGAGTAGGCACGTATCTTCAACTCACCTTTAATGCCATGAGCTTTTGTAACCTTTCCGATTAATACATACTTCGCTGCTTCAAAAGAAAAACTGTCTGCCATGTTCCCGAGGAGTTATTCCAGGATGTTGAGGCGGGACTTTTTATCTTCCTTTCCCGCAACTGCAGAAAGCAAGGATCGCATAGCCCTTGCTGTCCTGCCCTGTTTGCCGATCACCTTGCCAAGGTCGTCTTTGGCAACTGTAAGATCAACCAGAATGGTGTCATCTTCTTCAGTGACAGTTACCTGCACGTCATCGGGGTTATCTACCAGTGATTTGGCGACAAAGGTGATCAGTTCCTGCATAGTTGTTTACTCGGCTGCTGGAGCTTTCTTAAGAATACTCTTCACAGTTGTTGTGGGCAGAGCGCCTCTTCCGAGCCAATCCTGCAGCTTGGTGTTGTCAATTTTGATTGCGACAGGATCCTTGAGAGGATCATATGTTCCGATCACTTCAAGAAATTTTCCGTCACGTTTGCATTCAGCATCTGCAACAACGATACGATAAAAGGGTTTTTTCTTTCTGCCAAGTCTTGTTAAACGAATTCTAACTGCCATTCCGGATATATCCTCAGGTTTTGGTGGAGCACGTTATTTGGCTCCGTGAGTCAGGCATTATGCCGTCTACTACTATTGTTATCTTCGCATGCCTTTCGGCATTTTTCTTCGCTTCTTGCCGGTCACAAGACCTGGCTTCCCACGCATTTTTTTCATCATCTTCAGCATTGCCGAGTAGCTTTTAATAACGCGGTTGACTTCCGTAACAGATGTTCCGGATCCAGCGGCGATACGTTGTCTGCGACTGGCATTGATGATCTTATAGCTTTGTCGTTCCTTTTTGGTCATGGAGCGGATAATGGCTTCAGTCTTCGCCAGTTCCTTCTCATCAGGCTTAGGAGCGTCTTTTAATTGTTTCAGCTTGTTAATCCCAGGGATCATGTCCATGATCTGATCGAGTGAGCCCATCTTTTTGATCTGCTGGATCTGATCCAGAAAATCTTCAAGGGTGAACGTGGATTGTCTTAGCTTTTTAGCGAGTTGTTCAGCTTTCTTTTTATCAACTACAGCTTCTGCTTTCTCAATCAGGGTAAGAACATCACCCATGCCAAGGATTCTTGAAGCGATACGATCGGGATGAAAAACTTCCAGTGCATCAAGTGCTTCTCCAATACCAACAAACTTAATGGGTTTACCGGTAACACTCTTGATGGATAACGCGGCACCGCCACGAGCATCACCCTCCATCTTGGTGAGAACAACACCAGTGATTTCAAGATCCTGATTGAACTTATCGGCAACGGTTACCGCGTCCTGTCCAGTCATGGAATCAGCTACAAACAGAATCTCAGAGAGTTGTATGGCACTCTGGATCTCTTTGAGCTCACCCATCAGTTCTTCATCAACGTGGAGTCGACCTGCTGTATCAAAGATAAGGGTATCGTAGCCGTTCTGGCTCGCAGCAATCATGGCCTGGCGACAGATTTCAACCGGTTTTATATCTGTGGTTGACGGATGAACCGGAATGTCCAGTCTCTCTCCTAACACCTGGAGCTGATCAATGGCTGCCGGACGATAAATATCTGCGGGAACAAGGTAGGGTTTTCTGCCTTTTTCCTTCAACATCTTTGCAAGCTTACCGGATGTGGTTGTTTTACCAGATCCTTGAAGGCCTGCCATCATGATGGTCACTGGCTGGCGACCATCAAGAGGAATCTGCACAGCGGTGCCGCCAAGGAGTTCAACTAGCTCATCATGGACTATTTTGATAATCTGCTGTCCCGGAGAGAGTGCTTTGGTCACCTCGAGTCCAACAGCTTTTTCACTTATTTTTGCAACAAAATCCTTAACAACTTGAAAATTAACATCTGCCTCTAGAAGAGCCATGCGCACTTCCCGCATGGATTCTTTGATATTCTCTTCGGTGAGTTTACCGGTACCGCGGAGTTTTTTGAATACTCCTTCCAGCCGGTCTGTCAGATTGTCAAACATATCAGTCGCTTTATTTGGCCTTTGTTCTATTGGTAAGAGTTTGTAATCATACCAATAAAAATAAAATATAATCCCTGGGGCGTCTAAAAAATGGCGCCTATCGAGGAATAGTGCATAAAAATATAATAGAAAAACAAAGAAAAATACTTAATAAAGAATATTCTGTCAAGCTGTGAAAGAAGTTGAGCCAAAAAAAATGAATATTGGTGATGGATTTAAGCGGAATTTTCAGTTTTCAGGAGAAACAGTTGTTTTATTAAAGAGATCTATGATTTTTTCGATTTTACCAGCCATTCGTGAAATTGCCTGAGAGGCAGGGGCGTCCGGGGAAATCTCACATACTGGCATATATGCCTTCAGAGCATCTTTGATGGCCGGATCTTCAGGGATATCACCGAGCACAGGGATATCGATTCCAAGATATTTTGCCACCATTTGTTTGAGTTTAGTTTTGTTTACTCTGGTGTTTTGAATATCCCTGTTAATTACCAGCAGTGGATGAAAATAGTGTAAGGCCTTTTGTGCTTTTTCTCTTGCTCCTGGTTGTGTCGATTCTGCGAGTGTGAAAACCTCAGCAAGGGAAGAAAATGTTTGTTTCTTAAGGGTGTTTCCAACGTCACTGTTTGAAAGAAAACTACCAAGAACTTTGCGGATGGTGGCCAGCTGAAGAAAGCTGTAAAAATCCATTATCGAGGTGGGTTCTGGCATGGTTACGCAAATTTGTATATCGCCAAACATAAAAAAATCAAGTGAATGGTAACTGGTTCCGGCTCCAACATCTATTAGAATAACGTCTGCATCAAGAGCGGATATAGAACGCAGGAGACGCTGTTTCTCCTGATAGGTCATATTGGCAGTTTGCAGAGTATTTCCGGTTCCTGGAATAATTTGCAGACCATTGAAGGCGTAAAAGGTATGCACAACATCTTTGAGGGACTCAACTTTACGATTCAGGAAATCAGTAAGTGAATGTTTTGGTTCAAAGAGCCCGAAGAGTAGGTGGGCGTCGGCACCACCAATGTCAAGATCAACGAGACAAACCTTTTTTCCCCTCTTGGCGAGGAGGAATGCCAGGTTGCAGATGAGCATTGTTTTGCCGGTTCCTCCCTTGCCGGAACCTATTGAAATGGTGACTGTCATATCAGATAGAAGTGCCGCTCTTGTTTATTGATGGTGATTTACGATTTCTTTTTACGTTTCCTACGAATTCCATAGATAAGCCTGGCAGATTTTAACATTGATTCTATTTTTGTTTCACTTTCCACAGGTGCACTCCACAGTTGCCAACCTTCCTTAGAGCGCAGAATAATTTTGCCATTTTTGACTATTAATATGGATTCTGCAAGTATATCGTCCGTGTTTTGGCAAGGTGGAGGTGAGGCCGGATCTGGAGTCTTTTTATGTTGAATACAGGACGAACAGAGTTCTGAGCTATCATTACCAAAAAGATTGAGAACCCCTCCGCAGTCTTTACAGAATTGCATTTAATACTCTTTGGTAACTCTGAATACAGATCGCATAATTATCCCGGCTTAAACCATAGTTTTCTTTTTCTTTTCGGTCAGGTGTGAGGAATTATTTAGTGCTTTAAAGTTTGTACTCCGCTCCCTATAGCTATTAAATAAACAAAAGCATATATATGGCAGGGCTCGATTGGTGACTGAATTATTGAAAGCGTATGGTATTTTGATAGATTAAAACAGACAAAATTATGCTTAAGGTGATTTTGATGGTGATGCTTACGATTATTTCTGGGAAGGCTGTTCTTGTTTACAAAAGGAACAGGTTGTTGCTTTTGCAGGGATTTTTTTGCGACAGGAAACACATCGTTTAAATTGGGGAACCAAGTTGAAAATTGCAATTAGCATGACCAGTCCACCAAGAATGAGTGGAAGAGGGGATGAGGCGACTTCACTGTCATAATTTCGAAGTCCTGAAATAATTGCTATAAGTCCAACAAGAAAGGCAATAATTCTAAAAAACATGATGGACTCCTTATTTCACAAATTGTATGCACACGGTCTGCATAGAGCAAAAAAACACTTACAGTCGATACTATAAATGGTTGATATTTCTGGTCGGAACGAGAGGATTAGAACCTCCGACCACTTGTCCCCCAGAGACTACTGAGAGTCTACAGATTTCATTCCAACTTACTGTTATCGTAATGTTATAATTTATTATGTTCTTGGACCTTTTTGATTTACCCTTACTAATTTGTATCGAATGTAACCTGTTTTGAAAAAATCTGCTACAGGAATGGTTTTGGAGGTTTTTCTTTGTTGAGCGCAGGTTCTATTGCTCTTCCTATATTATATCACCTGATTAAGAAATTTAGACAAACTCAGAACTTGTTGAAACTGTATTTTATTTTTTGGCATGTGAACCTCCCTGAGGTTAATCTTGGAGATTAGTATGCCATACCAGGGTACTCACAGAGTGAGCCCCCTATCATTATTTCCGACTACCTGAGCTTTAGTGGTAATCAAGAAATATTTTCATTCCTCCTGCTCTATCATCTTGATAAACTCTGTCCTTTGAAAATAACCACGAACCTTTCTTCTGATAAGTGTAATTGTGCGAATCTCGGCCTTCATTGACATCTATTTGTTTTCGTGCGAACATATAAGATGGTAAAAAATGCTCTGACACAAGCTCAAATAAACAACCCTTAAATTCGAACCATATCAGTAATTAGTTTCTGAGTTCGAAACAGTTAAAACACCGAGATCCGTATGAGTGATAAAAACAAAGCCATTTTAACTGTTGCGCTATCAATTGTTATTCTTGCTGGATTTTTTTTGTATCATGGCATTACCGATCATAATTCTTCATTGAAGCGGGTCATCAAGGAAGAAGAAGTAAATTTTCATTCTCGTATCGCCGCTTTAGAAAAATATTCTTTTGGTCCCTATTCAGTGCGAATTGGCAATATGTTACGGCTAAACCCTCAAATTGTTGCTGCTTTTGCTAACCGTAATCGTGAGCAATTATACAGCTTGACTCTCCCTGTATATGAAACGCTTACAAAAGAAAATCCTTATTTCAAGGTGATGCATTTTCATCTTCCGGATGGAACAACATTCCTGCGCATGCACAAACCAGGTTTTTTCGGGGACAATCTGCAGAATATTCGGCCGATTATCGATACTGTTAACAAGACTCAAAAACATCTTTCCGGTTATGAAATTGGCCGGCATGGTCCATTTTACAGGATAGCACAGCCTGTCTTTTTTGAAGATACCTTTGTGGGTGTTCTGGAATTTGGATTTCAAGTCCACCAGTTAGTGGAAGCTGCTGAAATTGATCTGTCCTGCGAATCTGCAGCATATTTCCTGGGAAGAGAGTGGCAGAAGGTTGATCATGAAATGAAACACTTTGAAATGAGGCAGTTTGGGGAATTTGTTTTGGATACCCATGGCGATCCTTTATATAAGGGCCTATCTTCAAAAATTGATCTCAATATCTACATCAATCAAATTGAGTATGACAACAAAGTTTATATTCTTCACACCCAGCCGGTTTTCAAAAATTATCGTCAGGAAATACTTGGTGGCATAACAATTTTGCAAGATATCACTAATCTGGTTCAGCAAAAAAATAGTTATATTGTCAAGATGTCAGCGCTTGTTATTTTACTGACAGTTCTGTGTCTCTCCATCCTTTATATCAGCTTCAATAATCTTGTTGGTAATCTCATAAAAACCAAAAAGAAATTGCAAGTGACTGTGGACGAATTAAGCATAGAAGTTATGGAGCGCAAGAAGGCTGAAACTCTTGCTCTCGAAGCGCAGGATGAGTGGGAGAAGACATTCAATGCCATGAATGATATTGTTACTATTCAAGACAGAAATATGTTGATAGTGCGGGCCAACAGGGCTGCGTATGATTTTTTTGAGGCAAAACAGGGAGAACTTGAAGGCAAAAAATGTCATGAAGTTTTCCGAGGAAGTTTACAGCCCTGTCCTGAATGTCCTGGAGTTGATGTGCTTGAAGGTATTCATAACCACTCGGAAATAATCGAACATAAGGAACTGGGGAAAATTTTTCAGGTATCATCTGCCCCTCTCCTTAATAAGAATAATGAGGTGCGATATCTTGTGCATGTTGCCAAAGATATTACGGGGCAAAAAAGAATGGAGGAAGAGCTTTTTCAGTCTCACAAGATGGAGGCCATCGGGACCCTGGCTGGCGGTATTGCCCATGATTTCAACAATATTCTTTCGGCAATTATCGGTTATTCTGAACTTGCCAAGTATAATATTCCGGCTGACAGCAAGGCTACCAAATATATTGATCAAGTAATTAAATCCAGCAGACGGGCTGCAAATTTGGTGCAGCAAATTCTCACGTTCAGCCGGAAGTCAGATCATCGTTTAAAACCTCTTAGTCCGCATCTGATCATCAAAGAAGCAATGAAAATGTTGCGTGCCTCTTTACCAGTAACCATTGATATCCAGGAGGACATAGATAATGAATGTGGGAAAATTATGGCAGATTCAACCAACATCCATCAAATTATCGTAAACCTCTGCACCAACTCTTTGCATGCTATGGAAAATGAAAAAGGCATTTTAAGAGTCAGTTTACAGCGAAAAGAAGTAAGTGTGGAAGATATCGCAGGGAAACCCGGTGTGTCTCCAGGCCCGTTTATTATTCTGGAAGTTACTGACACAGGCCAGGGTATGGATCAAGCTATGATAGAGCGCATTTTTGACCCTTATTTTACCACTAAAGAAGTTGGTAAAGGGACTGGTCTCGGTCTTGCAGTTATTCATGGAATCATTCAGGACTACCATGGATTTATCAAGGTAAGGAGTGCATTTGGAAAAGGAACTACCTTTCTTATTCATATCCCTGCCTTGCAACAAGACATATTAACTACGGATGAGATAGTAACAATAGAACCTCTGCCTACCGGAACTGAACGAATTTTGGTAGTTGATGATGAAATCATTATCGTCACCCTGCACAAAGCAGTGCTAGAAGGTCTTGGCTATACAGCAACAGTAACAACAAGCAGCAAAGAGGCTCTGGAAAAAATCCGACTGCATCCGGATCAATTTGATCTGCTAATCACAGACCAGACCATGCCTAATTTATCAGGTGTTGAATTGGCAGAGGAAGTTTTGAAAATAAAGCAAGACATGCCGATTATCCTCTGCACCGGCTACAGCTCCGTCATCACAGAAGAAGGCGTCCTGGCAATCGGCATAAAAAAGTATACTCTAAAACCAGTTGACAGATCAACATTGGCCAAAATTGTCAGACAGGTGCTTGATGAAAATAAATTGCCACATCACGTTTAAATGCACTCCTGCCATCCCTGCCAGTCAAAAGTTGGGGGGGGAGGAATATGGAATATATGGGGATTTACGACACTTTTGGGTGAGAAATGACGATATCTGATCTTGATGATAACAACAAGCAGAATTTACGCAAGCAGGCTGAAGCAAAGCTGGGATTTGAGTGCATCAACATCTCTGAAATGTCTGAAGATAACATTCGTAAAGCGTTTCAGGAATTCCATACCCATCAGATTGAGCTGGAGATGCAGAATGAAGACCTGCGGCTTGCCCAAGTAGAGCTTAAAAGCGCACGAAAAAGTTTTAGTGACCTCTATGATTTTGCTCCGACAGGGTACATGACTGTGAGCGCAAAAGGAATGATCATTAAGGCGAATCTTACCGTTTCTACTATGTTAGGGGGGAAAGAAGATTCCTACTCAAACAACCACTCTCTGCCTTTATCCTCAGGGAAGACCAAGACCAATATCATAAACACCGGAAAAACGTATTAGAAACAAAAAAGAAGCAGACCTGTGAGCTGCGGATGCAAACAAAAGATGGCAATCTGTTCCACGCTATGCTGGAAAGTGTTGTCACCCCTGACCTGGACGGTGATGCAGGTCAATTTCGGATAGGAATAACGGATATTTCAGAGCGCAAGCAGGCTGAGAAGGCACTATTAGTAAATCAAAAGAACCTAAATGATATCAGTAGTGTCCGGTTAGGATTTTGCATGTTTTAAAATAATGAAATCTTCTCAA
>CAZIDU010000041.1:0-31665 GCA_964538055.1 uncultured Desulfocapsa sp.
GGTGCAGCACTTGTTAAGATGTGCTTTGCAGGTTAAGCCTGCTGCGAGGCGCTAAGATAATCGATAAAAATGTATGTGTCAATAACTAAATTGACTCACTTGAATCTTTGTTAAAAGATGAAGCGACACTTCCCTTCTCACTAAGCGACCGCGGCAAACTACTCAATCATTAGGGGCCTGTCAACGATTAATGTTGGTCTAAAGTAAACTATAGATTTAAAAATAGTTAATGTGCTGAATTGGCGGGTATTTCTGTCGATGTTAATATAGGAAAAATCGATGAAGGAGGAGATAACCAGGTAGTCTTTCATTTTTGAAAGTACAAAGTCCCCTGAAAAAAAGAATTTCCAGGGGACTTTGTGCTGAAGCTGAGGCGGTCGAATTAATTTATCAGGTATTCTGCCTGCAAATTCTGATGTAATCCTTGGTAAGTGATGGATGGTCTGCAATTACATCAGAAGCGTCATCTGAGAGTGAGTCATTTAAAAATTCTCCGACCTGGGCGTAGGTCATCCCTTTTTTTACTGCTTCTGAGACAAGAGAAATAAAATTTTCTTCATCAGCCTTTTTTTCGAAGTAGGATAGAATTCGATGAGCATCACTATCCTCAGTTTGAGCTTCTTGAGTATTTGAAACTACAGATGGCTGATCTGAGAGTTTCTTAATAGCTGTATTCATGGTTGAAAGCTCATCCTTGAGGGCGCTTATTGCAAAATCAACAGTTTTCTGCAGTTCGCCTGACGAGTCATCTTCTTCACTTTTCAGAGAAGAGAGGGTAGATTCAAGGTCTTCTATCTTGTCAGCAAGTGGTTTTATGGCATTTTGAGCCGAGGTAATGTCACTGCTTAAGCTCTTGGTAGCATCTGATATTGAATCAGTATTAGCCTTACTCTCGAGTGCCTCTTCAATACTATTTGTCTTCTCATCCAGGGTGGCAAGTTCTTGTGCCGCTGCAACCACCGAGGTAGAAATTGTAGTAAGACTATTTTCCAATGAGGTAACACTATTCTGTAAGGCTGTAAGTTGACTTCCAAGTTTATCCTGATTGTTCTTCAGTGGCGCCAAAGTATCCTCATTGTCCTGGGGGACAGATACTCCTGTTGAAGAGCAGGTAGAATGACATTGACCACATAGAGATTGGGATAAGTCTGATAGTTTGGTCCTGAATTCAGCATAGGTAGTTTTGCAGGTGTCCTGATCGTACATATAAATAACACCAAAGTAGATTCCAAAAATAAAAAGCACACTTACGCTAACTGCGATCATTAAGCCAACGATAAATAAGATACCGGAGAAAAGGGAACCGATGGTACCAGTTATCCCGCCTGAATCACTCACTGCAAATGAATAGATAAAAAAAACGAAAAGTATCAAAATGATACCGGATTTAATAAGTGATGCGCGTAATTCCTGATTCTTCATGAAAGTTTCCTCCGAGAATTTCTAGAGATGGACAAAAGATTGATATCTACTTCTGGTACTTTAATGCAATTGTTCGATAACACAATGGAACCTGATGAAGTCTTTAAAAGATATTAAAATGAATCAATACTAAAACGAGTTTTTAAAATTATACACGATTTTGTGAAAACTAATAAACAAAAAAAACATATTTTTGAGTATTCGTAAGTACATTGATAAAAAAAAGCCCTGTGAGTAAATCACAGAGCTTTTTCTATAAAACGTAAGAGTTTGACTAGGCGACTTACATTATGGTCTGGACAACGTTCGTTGCATAGTCAACAAATCGTTGTGGTATCACACCCATGATGACGATAGCTGCAAGAAGGAAAACTGAAGTTGCATTGGTCAGGATTGAAGGACTCACAATGGCACGATCTTCAGGGTCACTGGCGTAGGCTACCCGGACTACAGATAAATAGTAATAAATTGCAATGGCTGTGTTGATTGCAGCAAGGATAACAATCAGCATGTAGCCTTCCTTCAAGGCACCGGCCAGCAACATGAATTTACCCATAAACCCGACAAATGGTGGAATTCCAGCAAGAGCAAAGAGTCCAACTGCGAGGGTGAAAGCCATGATAGGTGATCGTTTATGCAGGCCAGAGAGATCATCAATCATTACATTCTCTCCATTTTTGGAAACAGTGCAGATAACCAAAAAACAAGCCAGGTTCATGAGTACATAGCCAATGATATAATACATGGCATTTGCAAAGCCGGTAATTTGGAAAGTTAAAATTCCAAGTAGTACAAAACCAGCGTGGGCAATACCTGAGAATCCCAACATTCTTTTAACATCTTTCTGAACAAGGGCAGAAAGGTTGCCATAGAACATGGAGGCAACCGCACAAACCATCAGAACATTGAGTATTGCCTGACCTTCTCCATTGATGAGACTCACAAGGCGAATAAGCATGGCAACGGCAGCAAGTTTTGGAACCGATGCAATAAATGCTGTAGTTTCATTCGATGCTCCCTCATATACATCCGGTACCCAAAAATGAAAGGGGAAGATAGCAAGTTTATAAAAGAAACCTGCAAGAACCATCATCATGGCAATGACTGCAGCTGGATTATTCCACATGGTGGAGAGCTTAGTGATTACTACTGAAAGTTCGGTGGAACCGGTCAGACCATACATATAACTCATACCAAAGAGCATAAATCCTGTGGCAGTTACACCAAAGAGAAGATATTTGATACCGGCTTCCATTTGAAATCTGAATTTTCCAGTATCATCACGCATGGGAACCATGATGTATACTGCAAATGAAGAGAGTTCCAGGGAAACAAAGATAGCAAGTAATTCGACGCTTGATACAAGCATCATGAGTCCAAGGGCACTCATAAACATAAAGAGATAGTACTCGGGGTGTACTTTTTGTTGAATCCCTTTGAGTTTATTGCCAAACAAGATCACAACAAACATTGCCCCGGCTATCAGGGTTTTAAAGACCTGGGAGAAGAGGTCAATTTGATACGCATTAAAAAAGAGTTTGCCGGTTTGACAATAGCTGAGGAGAGTGGCACCAAAAATTGCGGCACCGAGTCCAATGGCAATATTTCTTGTAGTATCACCATTGGCTTTGCCAAGGCTTACTATAAAGATGATAAGGCCTGCACCCAACAGTGTTAACTCAGGGAGAAATTGCATTTTTATACCTTTTGCGAAACGTTAATAAAGAACGCTGTTACTGTATGAGTAAATTTGTTACTACAGCTACCTGGCTGTGGAAGCCGTGATAGTTGTTGAGTAAATTTTCAACACTTACATGAATAAGATCAATAAATGGCTGTGCACCGAGTCCAATCCAGAATACGAAGAAGAGGAAAGGGGCAAGAGTTACGATCTCACGAATATTAAGATCCTTAATCCATGATTGATCTGGATTGTCGGTTCCACCCCAGACAATTTTTTGCAGCATACGAAGCATATAGGCAGCAGCGAGTAAAGCACCGGGAATAGCGGCCATTGCCAGCCAGATTGAATGCTCAAAAGTACCGGCCAGGATTAGGAACTCACCAACAAAACTGTTGGTTCCCGGAAAGCCAAATGATGACAGTGAGAAGAAGGTAAGAAAGGTGACATAGATCGGCATATGCTTACCAACTCCAGTTGCATCACGAAGTTCTCTTGAATGGGTGCGTTCATAGATCATTCCAATACAGAGAAAGAGAGCACCCGTTGTAATACCATGGTTGATCATCTGGAGGATGGCACCTTCAACACCATTAGTATTTAGGACAAATATACCAAGTGTTACAAACCCCATATGTCCAACCGATGAATAGGCAATCAGCTTTTTCATATCACTTTGGGCAAGCGCCGTAAAACCACCATATATAATACCTGCTATGGATAACCAGAGTATGGCAGGAGCTAGCGTCATGGTCGCTTCGGGGGTAATGGGAATTGCAAAGCGAAGAAAACCATATGTTCCCATTTTAAGGAGGACGGATGCAAGTATAACGGAACCTGCAGTCGGTGCCTCAACATGGGCAGCGGGTAACCATGTATGGAAAGGAAACATGGGAACCTTGATGGCAAATGCGAGAAAGAATGCAAGAAACAAAAAGATCTGCGCAGTGCTTGAATAGTTCTGCCACATCATGTCAGGGATGAAAAAGCTGTATCCGTTGTTGATATACAGCCAGATAATGGCAACAAGCAGCATGACAGAGCCGGCAAGCGTATAGAGAAAGAATTTGACAGATGCGTATATTTTTCGTGGGCCACCCCAGATGGCGATAAGCATATACATCGGGATAAGCATTGCTTCCCAGAGGATGTAGAATAGAACAAAGTCGAGGGCCATAAACACGCCCAGCATTGCACATTCCATAATAAGCAGACAAACCATAAATGCCTGCACTCTGGTTTTGATATAGCTCCAGGAGGCAAGTACACAGAGAGGCATGATAAAGGTGGTTAGCATCACAAGTAGAATTGATATACCATCAATTCCAAGTACATATTGGATATTTAATGATTTAATCCAACTGACCTGTTCAACAAATTGATATTTGCTGGTAGTTATGTCAAATGCTTTGATCAAGGGAATAGAAAGGAGTGCCGTGAGCGTGGTAATACCAAGCGCCCAGTATCGTGCAAAAAATTCATTCCGTACAAAGAGCAGCAGTACAGCACCTGCTAAGGGCAGGAATATAAGCGTGCTCAGAATGTGTGGATAATCTGGATTGATTAGTAGTTGATCCATTTCCAGTGTTCCTCGATATCAGTTTATTTGTTTGTTACAATGTAAGTGTATATTCAAATCGTTATAGCCAAACGTAGGCTACTAGAAGAACGGCTGCAAACGAGACTGTGTAGTAGATTGTCTGTTGAATCTGTCCACGCTGCAGTACGAGAGTGACTCTGCGGCCAATGGCTCGAACACAGCGGGCGGTTCCATCAACAACCCCATCTATTCCATTCCAGTCAAACCATGACCAGAATGCTGAGGTCACCATAAGACAGTTGATACCAACGGATTTGTAAAATTTACTGAGTGAAGTATCAAGCCATTGCAGAGGGTTTGCAACGATCCAGTAGAAAACTCGTCCACCCATACGATAAAACCAATCCATATCCAAGCTGATGGTGTTCTTCGGCATCACGTATTTGCGTAACATAAAGAATCCAAATGCGGTGAAGGCCATAATCTGAATAGTCTCACTAAGATGGTAGGCATTATAGGGATGAAAAACGACTTCTGTATTTGGCAACATATTGTACAAAAACGGTGTGTAGACACCAAGAAAGATACAGAGGAATCCACCAATAGCCATGGCAAGCTGCATATTCCAGCTTGGATCCTGTGCCTTCTCCCAGGTTTCTTCAGAGCAGTTGTTCTCACCGAAGAAGATTAGGTATGGAAGTCTAAGTCCGGCAGCAAGAAATGTTCCTGCAGATACCAGCGTCAGGGCAAAGCCTGCCCAGAGTAGATGTGATTCAAATGCGGCAGCAATGATCATGGATTTAGAGATAAATCCTGACATCAAAGGAAGCCCGGAAACTGCAAGTCCCCCAATAAGCATAAAGACCATGGTTGCTGGCATCTTTTTATAGAGACCACCAAGCTGAGTGAGTTTCTGTCTGCCGGTGGTGGTCAAGATTGCCCCGGCCGCCATAAAGAGTAGTCCTTTGTAAAGGATATGGGCAAAGGCATGGGCGCAGGCACCGTTAATAGCAAGAGTGGTTCCTATACCAACACCAGCTACCATATAGCCAACTTGCGACACGATTTCCCAGCCGAGGAGCTTACGTACGTCATTTTCCATAATCGCATAGATAATGCCGTAGATGGCCATAATAACGCCAAGATAGATAAGAACTTCAAAGCCGGAACAGCTGCGAATTAGAGTGTAAACAGCAGTTTTGGTGGTAAAGGCACACATAAATACTGCACCAATTGCTGTTGCCTTGGAGTAGGCATCTGGAAGCCAGGAATGCAGCGGTGGAACAGCGGCATTTAACATAAGGCCAGCCATGATCAGCCAGGTGTACAGTTCAGGCGAGGAAACATTCAGCTGGTCAAAGCTGAGATCTCCTGTTGCCTGATAACGGAGAACAAATCCAAACAGAAGAACTACTCCGCCAAAAGTATGGACAAGAATATAGCGGTAACCGGCAGCCAGTGCTTCTTCATCTTTTCTAGCCCAGATTAGGAAGGTTGAGGCAAAGGCCATCATTTCCCAGAAGAGAAAGAGGGTGATATAATCGGCGGCATAAATGGCTCCGAGCGATCCTGCAACATAAAACCATGCTGCAATGTGCTGCCATTCATCTTCAACATGCATACCATAGATGGTACCGATAATGGCCATCAGTGCCATGATAAAGCCAAAAATCATGGAAAGTCTATCAACACGACCAAAGGTCAGTTCCCAGTTCATAAACTGGACGACACCGTAGGTACCGGCATTCTGACTCAGATAGATAACATCAATAAAAGTCAGCAGGGGAACCAGAAACATATAAGGTTTCCGGAATGGTCCTCTTACCAGCGGCAGCAAACAGGCTCCCACTATCATAATGAGCGCCGGGTGTATAAAACTAATTGTCATAATAATCCTCCCGGGCCTGGATCCCGCTTTTTCCATACCATCTGGCAACCATAACGACGATGGCACAGCTGCAGAGACCAAAGAGTGACCAGAAGCCTGGTATCATTTTTTCTGCCCAGGTATGAGCGTGGCTTGTGTCCACGGACATACTCCAGATTACTATGAAGGCCATCACTCCATAGCAGCAATAGATTACTTTCTGTAACCGATCCCGAAGATAGTCGATCATATTTACAATCATCCTGTCACCGCCCTTACAAATTGCATCATAAAGTTAGGAAAGATACCAAGAAGTACGGATATCGCACATGCAATCATTATGGGAATGAGCATGGATAGCGGTGCTTCCTTGATGCCTTGATAAGTCTCACCTTCAGGGCGTTTTCCAAAAAATGCCTTATAGGTGACCGGGGCAAAATACCCGACATTAAGCATAGTTGAAGCAATCAGAATAAGGAGTATTCCTATCTGATGGGCTTCGATGGAACCAACAAGCAGATTCCATTTTGTTACAAATCCAGCAACCGGTGGAGCACCGATCATGGAGAGTGAAGCTATAAAGAAGCAGGCGAAGGTTATCGGCATGGTTTTGCCAAGTCCCCCCATCTCTGAAATATCTTTTTTGTGAGCGGCGATCATAATTGCCCCGGCACAGAAAAAGAGTGTGATTTTTGAAAATGCGTGGTTCACGATATGGATGAGGCCACCATCAATTCCTGAAGGAGTGAGCAATGCCACACCAAGGATAATGTAGGAGAGCTGAGAGATAGTTGAATAGGCAAGCCGTTCCTTTAAGTTGTCCTTAGAGAGCGCCAGAATAGATGCAGCAAGCACCGTAAAGCCGACAAAGTAGGCAGTAGGAATACCTAGATTCAAGGCATGCATGGTATCTGTACCAAAGACATAGAGCATGGTTCGGGTTGTACAGAACACACCAACCTTAACAACTGCAACTGCATGGAGGAGTGCTGAGACCGGAGTCGGAGCAACCATGGCACCGGGAAGCCAATGATGAAACGGCATAACACCGTTCTTGGCAAAACCGAAGAGGCAGAGGACATAGAGCATGATAACCATCCAGTTCTCGATATTGCCTGAAGCGAGACCAGCGGTGAAGAGCCCATCTGAAATGTTGGTTGGAAAATCAAGGGTTCCAGTGAGAACATAAATCAGGATAAGAGCAGGTAACAGGAAGAGCTTAGCTGTGGTAGTAAGATAGACGATGTATTTCTGGGCACCTTCATATCCTGCTTTATCCTGGGCATGAGCAACGAGAGGATAGGTGCAGACAGAAACAATCTCGTAAAAAAGATACATGGTGAAGAGGTTGTCGGAAAAAGCAACACCGATTGCCCCAAAAATGGCGAGTGCAAAACAGGCATTAAATCGTGTCTGCGCATGTTCCTGATGAGCACGCATATAACCAAGTGAGTAGTAGACGGCAATGGTCCACAGGGATGATGCAACGAGTGCGAAGATCATTGACACCCCATCTGCTCGGAGTGTTACCGTAAGACCAGGTAAAACCGTGAACATATGATATTCGAGAATCTTTCCATCGAGAACATCTGGGATCATTGAGGCAACAATCAACAGTAGGATAATCGATGCCACTGATGAGACACCCTCACGGACATTCTCGTTTTTACCCATAAACATGACACCTAGGGTGCCAATCAGTGGGACAAGAAGTGCGAGGAGAAGTTTTACGGAACTGACCGTTTGTATTTCCATGACAGAGGTTCCTCTTTCCTAACCTTTAAGGTCGACCAGATCTTCGGTGTCGACTGATTTGTAATTTCGATATACTGCTATGGTGATACTGAGGCCGATGGCAGCTTCAGCAGCAGCAACAGCCATAATAAACAGGGTGAAAATCTGCCCCACGGTAGGATCAGGAGCAGTAAATCTGTTAAAGGCCATAAAATTGATGGATGCTGCAGCAAGAACGAGTTCCGAGGCAATTAGCATTCCAATAAGAGTTCTTCGAGTAACGAGCCCGTATATACCCATTCCAAAAAGTATTGCACCAAGAATGAGGTATGTGTTGAGACTGTTATGAAGGTTAAGAATCGACATTTATTTGCTCCTTCCGTGACGTGCAATGACTAGCGATCCGAGGATGGCGATAAGCAGAACAATAGAGACCAGTTCAAAGACCATGGAGTAGGTGGTAAGCAGTTTAATACCCATCAATTTTATGCTCCCCATGTTTTCCTTGGGCAGAACGTTAAACGATGTATTTACTGCAAGGCCAATCATGCCAAATGTTACAAGACCAGCGGTAACTAGACCAAGAGGGCCACTCAATGCGCCAGCAGGTCCCTGTTTTTTATTGTCTTCGGGTGATGCAAGCATAATGGCAAAGGCAATGGTAATGCACACTGCACCGATGTAGATAAGCATCTGCATCATGGCTACAAAGGGTGAATTTAGGAAGTAGTACATGGCAGCCACTCCGATAAAGCAGAGAGCAAGTCCGGCAACTGCCCGAACAAGTCGTTCTGCATTACAGGCGATGATTCCACCAATTATAGTGGCCGCAAGCATTACCAGGAAAACGATTCCGGCAGCCGCATCGGCATATCCTGCGAGTCCGTCGGCCATAAAAAAGCCGAGAACACCTGAGGCGTCGGTTGGGTTCATGAGTTTCTCTCCTTCAATCTATTGAGAAGGTCGAAATGGAAATCTTCCTTACGGCTGGAAGCAAGATTGTATTCTTTGGAAAAAGTGATTGCTCCGAAGCTACAGCTTTCAACACACTGTCCGCAAAGTGAACAGGTGGTGAAGTTGAGATCGTACTTGGTAAGTACTTTCTTCTTCTTTGTTTTCATTTCACCTTTGACTTCAGCTTCGTATTCAACGGATTTTGAAGCAAGGCTGATACATCCTGATGGGCAGGCACGCTGGCACATTCCGCAGGCAACACATTTAGGATTTCCTTCCTCGTCCTCAATCAGTTCAATATGACCGCGATAGCGCTCGCTCATCTTGATTGTCTTGTACGGGTAGGGGACAGTAACCACTGGTTTGAAGAATTCCCTGAACGTAATGCCAAGCCCTATAACAAGGCTCCACAGTCCCAGGAAAATATCGCTAAAATAGGCACCCATATTAAAATACCTTCAGTAATCCTGCTGTGAGCAGCAGGTTAAACAGTGAGATCGGAATCAATATCTTCCAGCTCAAGTTGAGCAGTCCGTATATTGTTGTTCGAGGAAATGTCCATCGAATCCAGATAAAGGAAAAAATAAGAAGATAAATTTTAAGAAGGAACCACCAGACACCGGGGAAGAGTCCCAATGGACAATCCCAGCCACCAAGAAATAAGATGGTGATAAGGGAGGCGCCAATAACGATATTGGCATACTCACCCATAAAGAAGAGTCCAAATCCCATACTTCCATACTCTGTATGAAATCCTGCCACCAACTCACTTTCAGCTTCACCAAGGTCAAATGGAGCTCGATTGGTCTCAGCAAGGGAACAGATAAAGAAGATAAGAAAGGAAACGGGCATTAAAGGACTGGAGAGGGATGGGACAATGTTCCAGTTCCACATACCGCCGGCTTGGGAAGTAGCCAGTTCATGAAGGTTCATGGTACCTGTCATCATAACGATGGTGATCACCGTAATAAGCATGGGAACTTCGTAAGAAATAGCCTGAGAAACTGCACGAACTGAAGCCATAACACCATATTTATTGCGTGAACCCCATCCGGCAAATAGGATGGCCATGCCGCCAAGTGATGCAAAGGCGAAAATCATCAGCACTCCGATATCCATGGAGCGGGCAACAATGGTTTCACTGAATGGTATAGTGACAAAACTTGTGATGGCTGGGGCCATGGCAAGAACCGGAGCGACCATAAAGAGTGCCTTGTCAGCCCCACCTGGAATCATCAGCTGCTTGGTCATCAGCTTGATACCATCAGCGGGCGGCTGCAGGAGGCCAAAAGGACCATTGACGTTCGGACCCGGACGGCGTTGAATACGACCGGCTCCTCGTCGCTCTGCCCAGACGAGATAGGCAGCATTTAGTGCGGCAAAGGCAATGGCAGCGACTACAGCAACCAGAGCATTTAGTATTGTTAAACTCATACGACTTCTCCCTTACCTGTCAATCTCAGGTATAACTAAGTCTAAGCTTCCCATCATGGCGAGCGCGTCCATTATCATCATGCCCTCACACGCCTCGTCAAAGAGAGACATATTTGAATACGTTGGAGAGCGAAGTTTGAAGCGATAGGCGTTTTTGGTGCCGTCACTTACAATTCTGATACCAAAACTGCCTCGTGCTGTTTCCACAGCTTGGTAATAATCACCCACCGGAGGTTTAATGAGTTTCGGTTTTTTCTTGGGCATGATTGGCCCATCTGGTAATTTATCAAGTCCTTGTTCTATAATACGCAGAGATTGTTCCATCTCATCCATGCGAACCTTGTAACGGGCAAGAGAATCACACTCGTGATATACCGGGACGTCAAAATCAAATTCGGGATATACCGAGTAGGGTTCGTTTTTACGAACATCAAAGTCAAGTCCAGCACCACGGGCAACGGGTCCTGTTGCGCCATATTTTCTGCACATTTCAGCCGAAATTGGTCCGATACCTTCAAGGCGTTTTCTGAAAATGATATTGCCGGTAACCAGTGCGTCATATTTCTTTAATGACTTGCGCATGCGTGGAATGAATGCTCTGGCAGCAGCAATGAAGTCGTCGTCCACATCATTATACAGACCGCCAAAACGGTAGTAACAATAAGTGAGGCGTGATCCGGTGACAGCTTCTAGCATATCAAGAATATGCTCACGATCTTCAATGGCGTACATAAGAGGTGTAAACCCACCAAGATCCATAACAAAAGCACCAAACCAGAAGAGATGCGATGCAACTCTGTTTAATTCAACGGTGATCGCCCTGATATATTCGGCGCGCTCGGGAACTTCGATTCCTGCTGCACGCTCAACGGCCAGTACATGACCATGGGTGTATCCCAGAGCCCCGAGATAATCGAGACGACTCAGATTTGGAAGAACCTGCGGGTATGTTCTGTTTTCACCCATCAGCTCATGCATGCGATGAATATAGCCAAGCACGGTTTCAGCTTTGACGATATACTCACCGTCCATTTCCATCTTTACTCGAAGAACACCATGGGTTGCAGGATGCTGCGGCCCGACGTTCAGGGTAAAGGTTTCGTCCGGTCGGATATGAATTGGTCCACTCATGGTTTGAAATCCTTTAAGAGGGGATGAAAGTCTGCGTCTTCTGGAAGGAGCAGAGGGATGAGATGCGGGTGGCCTTCAAACTTGATGCCAAAAAAATCATGGGTCTCGCGTTCGTGCCAGCCAGCCCCGGGGTAAATCTTAGAGATAGTGGGGACTTTTGGTTCGGAACGTGAAGTACGGGTACGAATAACCACACGGCACACATCAAAGTCAAAACGGGAGAAATCATAGACAGATTCCAGTTGATCTTCTTTTATCCAGTCTACTCCAGTGACACTTTCGAGAAAGAAGCCAGTTTTATCAAGAATCATCACGGCAGCGAGTAGTTGACCAGGTTCAAGTTGCACATCAATATCATAACCATGCGCAGCATGATCACGTTCGATGACACCATTGATTCGAGGCTCTTCTTTTTTCTTAGCCGGTTTCTTCTCTTCTTCACCTTCAGCAGCTGCTTCCGCAACGAGTTCTTCAACAACCGGTGGCGGATCAGGGAAAAGATCTTGCAGAGCTTGTTTTACAGTTTCTTTTATCATTGTCATATTCCTCTTCAAGCCTTTGCTTCAGGATCTTTCCAGCGGTTCCAGCCAGAGACCTTGTTTTCCAGTTGGAGGATTCCCTCGAGAAGTGCTTCAGGGCGAGGTGGACAACCCGGTATATAAATATCAACCGGAAGGAACGTATCAGCACCAAGCACAATTGAGTATTGGCCTTCAAAGGCAAAAGGACCACCAGAAATGGCACAGTTTCCAAGTGCAATCACCCATTTGGGCTCGGGCATCTGGTCGTAAAGAACCTTGATGCCAGGCATCATTTTTTTAGTGACGGTTCCAGCTACGATCATTACATCGGACTGTCTGGGAGATGGACGAAAAACCTCAGCTCCAAAACGTGACATATCAAATCGTGCACAACCGGTGGCCATCATTTCAATGGCACAACAGGCAATACCAAAGGTGAGAGGCCAGAATGAGTTGACCCGGCCAATGTTGATAAGTTTGTCAGCAACGGCAAACTGAACAACTGACGAAGGTATTGGTTCTAACGGCGAAGGTACGTTCTGCGTTCCCACTTGAAGACTCCCTTAATCCATGCGTATACGATTGCGAGTGATAAGATTCCAACAAAAATAACAACTTCAACGAAATCCCGGTAGACAATGCCCATGTCCAGCAGTTCCTTGCTGTTATAAGCAAGAGCAACAGGAAAGAGAAAAAGGACATCCACATCAAATGCGAGAAAAATTAATGCGTAGAGGAAAAACACGGAACTGTATCGAATCCATGAATCGCCAATTGGTTCCATGCCACATTCAATGGCCTGGCTGTTTTTACGGTTGAACTGTCGGGTACCCCGAGGCATCAATAGATAAACGATGACAATTGGGCCTAAAGCAAAAGCTAAGCCCCCAAGGGTAAAGGCCGTGATCCATAATATGTTATCACGGTAGAGAAAATCAGAAAATTGAAGTTCCATATAAGGACCTCTTGTGGTTGAGTTTGTCGGAAGACTTTCTGATATATTTATAAGCTAACTAACGAAATAGCAGGATATTGTCAACTGAAAAGTGAATGACGATTCATTTCATTTGCTGAGTGACTCTTCATTCAATGGTGGGGTTGGTTTTTTGTGTTGTGGAAGAGAGTATCCGAAAAGTATTGAGAAAAAGTATATAAATGATATGGTGAGAAATCCCTAATTAAAAAAACAGATATGAATCATAAAAAAATTTGAACAAAGGCTTTTGTAATGTCTATCACCCTGAGACAATTAGAAATATTTATAGCTGTTGCAGAGACAGCCCAGGTTACAAAAGCCAGTAAAAAGCTTTTTGTGACCCAGTCTGCTGTGAGTATGGCACTGGCTGAGCTTGAAAATCAACTCGGCGGGTCGCTTTTTGACCGCCATGGTCGTAGTCTGCTGCTGAATGAGCGTGGCCGTTACCTTTTGCCCCTTTCCAAGGAGATTCTCTGTCAGGTCGGTAACGTTGAAAATATCATGTCCGAGAAAAATGACACCTTAAGCGGACAGATTAACGTCGTCGCCTCTACCACCATTGGTGATTACATTCTCCCCTATTTGATAGGTGCGTTTAAACGCATGCATCCCCAGGTGCATATTAATATGCTCGTCCACCATACCCGGTATGCTGAAAGCCTCGTGCTCGATGGTAAGGTTGAAGTTGGATTTGTTGAGGGGCAAATTAATAATCCGGATACCGTTAAACGTCTTTGGTTTGAAGATGAACTTGTTGTTGTTGCCGGACCCACCGATCCACTTTCACATAAAAGTCTCTTTGATGTAAACACTGATTTTACCAATACCCGATGGATTATGCGTGAGGAGGGCTCTGGTACAGTAGCTATTTTCAAAGAAAAAATGAAAAAATATCTGGATAAAATAAATATAATAATGGAAATGGGTCATCCTGAAGCCATAAAAAAAGCAGTTGAATCAGGTGTTGGGATAGGCTGTCTTTCGTCGCTTACGGTGTGTCGCGAGGTGGAGCACGGCTGGTTGAAAACTTTGCAATTTGATGGCGTTGATATGAGGCGTAAGTTGCATGTGATTTCCCGTAAGAACCTCAAAATAAATGATACTCTTGCTGAATTCCTTGCTTTTTGTGATATCATGTCAACCTGCTCAAAATCCAGGGCATGTCTTTCTTCGCCATGGAAGCTACAGTCTCTTCTTGCCAAACAGTCGGTACAGAAGAAATGATTTGAAGAATGTCTTCTTGTATTTTCTGGCTGGTCGTGGCAGCGTCCCAGTTGTTTTTGTCAGGCTGCATTGGTCACGAATATAAATAAAGCTTGCACAATATTCGGGACGCGTTATCAAAGGAATTTCGAAGAAAACATTTTCATCATCCATTTATACAAGGAAGACCGTCATGTGGAAATCAATACAGCCAGCACCTCCAGATTCGATCCTGGGACTTACAGAAGAATTTAAAAAAGATCAGAATCCGCAAAAGGTAAATCTTGGCGTGGGAGTATACAAGGATGAAGGAGGGAATACTCCAGTACTGCGTTGTGTGAAAGCTGCTGAAAAAGTGCTTTATGAGACACAGGCTACTAAAAGTTACCTTCCTATCTCTGGAGATCCTGCTTATTCTGCAGCTGTACAGCGTTTGATCTTTGGTTCAGACAGTGCTGTAATACCAGCAGGTCGTGCTGCAACTGTACATGCACCAGGTGGAACAGGAGCCCTGCGGGTAGGTGCTGATCTTCTTCACAAATTTACACCCGATGCGAAGGTATGGGTGAGTTCTCCGACCTGGGCCAATCATAATGGAATTTTTGGTGCTGCAGGTTTTGAAATTGCTCAATACGGTTATTATGACTCCGGGAGTAGAGGCCTCGATTTTGATAGAATGATGAGTGATCTTGAAACCGTGCCCGCCGCCGATGTGGTTGTGCTTCATGCTTGTTGTCACAATCCCAGTGGAGTTGACTTAAATGAAAGTCAGTGGCAACAGGTTGCTGCACTTGCAGGCAAAAAAGGTTGGATTCCTTTTCTTGATTTTGCCTATCAGGGCTTTGGCGACGGCGTTGATAAAGATCGCTTTGCCGTGGAGCAGTTTGCAGCTGCAGGAATAGATTTTCTGGTCGCCAGTTCTTTTTCCAAAAATTTTGGACTCTACAATGAACGTACCGGAGCCATCACCGTGGTCACTCCATGCTCGTCAGAAGCAAGTGTGGCCCTGAGCCATTTGAAAACTGTTATTCGTACCAACTATTCAAATCCTCCTGCACACGGTGGTTTTATTGCTACTATGATCCTGGATACTCCCGATTTACACAAAATGTGGCTGGAAGAACTTGCCGGTATGCGTGATCGTATAGTTAATATGCGGAAATCACTGGTTGCAGGGCTTGCTGCTCAGGGTGTTGAGGGAGACTTTTCGTTTATTGAAAGACAGCGTGGGATGTTTTCCTTTAGTGGTTGGTCGGATGATGTGGTGAATAGCCTGAGAAAGAATAATAATATTTATGTTGTTGGCGGGGGGAGGATTAATGTAGCCGGACTGACAACCTCCAATATAGAGTATGTCTGTGCTTCAGTAGCTTCTGCGATGAAGTGAGTGCTCCCAGGCACAGCATCTTCGCTCACGATTCCTTTTAACCGCATAGAAAAAACTATAGCGGTTAGAAGTAATCGAGCGAATATACTGCACCTGAAAGCACTCTTGCTTTGACGCTGTGTTATGTATAGTGCACTTTCTTTAAGAAAAGTCCGTGGGCTGGAGCTGTTGCGGCTGCTTTTGAGCGGTCGTTTGCTTTTAGGATGGTTTTAAATTCTTCAACTGTTTTTCTTCCCTTTCCAACTTCCAGTATTGATCCTACGATATTGCGTACCATGTGACGTAAAAATCCATCTCCAGTAAATACAAATTGTAATTCATTTGCAGCGGTTCTGTTTACAGTTGCTATTTGTATAGCGCGAACACTGCCGCGTCCTGTAGTGATACTTTTATCCCGCGATCCCGATGCTTCAAAACTGGCAAAGTCATGTGTTCCGGTGATTAGCTCTAAGCATTGCTGCATTGCATCAATTGCCAAAGACTGTTGGATATGAACTGCATACAGTCGAGTGATTGGCGATTGGATTTTTCCAGTTTCAATGGTGTAAATATAGGTCTTGGAGGTTGTGGAAAAGCGAGCGTGAAAATCGGGAGCAGCAGTTTTTATTGAAAGAATACGAATAGCAGGAGGAAGGGTGGCGTTTGCACCTCTTAAAAGATCAGAAAGTGAAATGTGGGATTCTGTTTCGAAGCTGGCAACCATATCCAGTGCGTGAACACCAGCATCTGTTCTGCCAGCTCCATGAAGAATTACGGAGGCATTGGTGATTTTACCAAGAACCCCTTCAAGCTCCCCTTGAATTGTGGGTGCATTTAACTGCTTTTGCCAGCCGCTGAAATCTGTGCCGTCAAAGGCGATGGTCAATTTTAGATTACGCATGGGCCTGCAAAAAGATTAAGGAAAGAAAGGTGCTCCTTCAAGTCCGGTTGTTTCGTCAATTCCGCACATCAAATTCATATTGTGGATAGCCTGTCCTGCCGCACCCTTTACAATATTGTCAATGGCCGAAACAACAATGATCCGGTTGGCTCGTTTATCGATTGCAAAACCGATATCACAAAAATTGGATCCTCGGACATGCTGAGTTGTCGGAAATGTTCCCTCTGGTAAGATACGAACAAAGGGTTCATCTGCATACATGGACAGATATAATTCTCGTAAACGCTCTTCAGAAATGTCAGATGTGAGATTTGCGTAAGTAGTGCTCAGTATTCCTCGCGCTATTGGAAGCAGGTGCGGAGTAAATGAGATTGTAACGTCACTCCCGTTTAGTGCGCTCAGTTCCTGCTCAATTTCCGGGAGGTGTCGGTGGGTTCCACCAACTTTGTATGCTTTGAATCCATCGTGAACCTCGCAGAATAATGTTCCAACACTGACGGCACGTCCGGCTCCGGTTGCTCCGGATTTGGCGTCTGCAATAATGGATGTCGGGTCAATAAGTCCATCGCGCAACAGTGGGGCAAGGCCTAAAACGATGGCGGTCGGGTAGCAACCTGGGTTCGCGACAAGACGAGCTTGTTTGATCTGTTGACGATAGAGTTCTGGTAAACCGTATACAGCTTCTGCAATAAATTCTGGAGAAGAATGTTCCTGGTACCATTCTTCGTAGGTTGCAACATTTCGTAAGCGATAGTCAGCGGATAGGTCGACGACCTTTTTCCCTTCTTGTAAGAGTTGGGGGACAAGATCCATGGCAGTTTTATGCGGAACGGCAGCAAAAAAGAGATCTGCACGACTGCACAGTTCATCTATGCTTAAGTTTTCACAAATCAGATCCGTCTTCCCAAGAAGATTGGGAAAGACTGTGGAAAGAGCTTTTCCCGCATACTGACGGGAGGTCGCAGCAGTCAGTTCAAATTCAGAATGATTACAGAGGATACGGGCAAGTTCAACGCCGGTGTATCCAGAGGCTCCAATGATGGCGACTCGTAGCATGGTCTATCCTAATAATTTTTTTTAATAAAAAAGGGGAATAACAGTTACCTGTTATTCCCCTTATAAAACAGCCAATTTTAAATACTTTCTGTTTTGATCCCAGAATAAACAGGAGGAAAACAAAAAAGTAATAAAATGGATTAGCGTTTTGAGAACTGAAACTTGGCGCGAGCGCCTTTCTGACCGTATTTCTTACGCTCTTTCATACGAGGATCACGGGTAAGAAGACCTGATTTCTTTAAGGTCGCTCTGTTTTCCAAATTAACCTCAAGGAGTGCGCGGGAAATCCCATGAGTCAAAGCGTCTACCTGGGCAGACTTTCCACCACCAAGAAGAGTGGCCATAACATCAAAGCCCTCAAAGGTATCGGTCACTTTAAAGGGTTTGTCAATTTTGTGGATCTTGAAGGTTCCACCAAAGTAAGCCTCTGGGGTCATCTTGTTGACTACAATTTTTCCGGTACCAGGAGTGAGCCATACTTTTGCGATAGCACTTTTTCTCTTGCCGGTGGCGTAAAAACTATCTTGAGCCATGATTGAATATCTCCGTAAATTCTTTTTTAAATATCTAAGTCGGCAGGCATCTGTGCTGCGTGAGGATGGTCAGAACCGGTGTAGAGTCTAAGTTTTTTCAGTTGCTGACGTCCGAGCTTGTTCTTGGGGAGCATTCCTCTTACTGCTTTCATCAGCAGATCGGTAGGATGTTTCACCAGCAGTTCTTTGGCAGTGATTTGTTTCAAATTGCCAATGTATCCGGTGTGATGATAGTATGTTTTCTGGTCCCATTTTCTACCGGTAAGACGAATTTTATCGGCATTGGTCACAATTACAAAATCCCCATTGTCAATGAAGGTGCAGAAGGTCGGTTTGTGTTTGCCACGCAGTCGATCTGCGATTTCTGTTGCCAGACGGCCAAGGATCTTACCTTCTGCATTTACATGGTGCCATTTTCTTTCGATCTCGTTGACCGGAGTAAGATAGGTTGTCATGTTTTTCTATTCCTCTAGGGATGATTCAAATAATAATAAAAAAAGGTTCGACCAATGCCGAACCTTTTGAACTTTTAAAATGGAGCGGGAAACGAGATTCGAACTCGCGACGTCAACCTTGGCAAGGTTGCACTCTACCACTGAGTTATTCCCGCTCATGTGTATGACAAAACGGGATTCAAATTACTCTTGAATGGCCCCTCTTGTCAATAAAAAAAATGATCTGCTTTGGTATAAGGTTAAAAAAAGGTTCGGAGTATAATGAAAAAAGAGATGGTCTTGGTGGTCGAGAGTATGCTATGATATTATCTTAATTCAGATAATTGCTATTTAAATATATTCAAGCGAGGTCACCTATGGGTGAGAAAAAAAAGAGACAGGGATCCATTCAGCGTAAGACTAAAGAGACTGATGTCGATCTGACCCTTACTGTTGATGGTAGTGGTCAAACAGATATTGATTGTGGTGTTCCTTTTTTGAACCATATGTTGACCCTGTTCGGGGTACATGGTTTTTTTGATTTAACAGTCAGGGCCAGTGGCGACACTGATGTTGATGACCATCATACAGTTGAAGACGTCGGAATCTGCTTAGGGCAGGCTTTTTCTAAAGCCCTGGGAGATAAAAGTGGTATTGCTCGCTATGGATTTGCCTATCTGCCGATGGATGAAACTCTTGTTCGTGTTGTGGTGGATATTTGTAACCGTCCCTATATTCATTACAATGCTCCTGTTCCGGATCAGAAGCTTGGGACCTTTGATACCGCTTTGGCTCAAGAATTTATGCGGGCATTTGCACAGCATGCCGGAGTGACGCTGCATATTGATCTTCTTCATGGGCGTAATAGTCATCACATAATAGAAGCTGTTTTTAAGGCACTTGCTCGGACAATGTCTCAGGCCACCATCAAACTTGATGCTCTTACTGGAAGTTTGTCCTCCAAGGGTGTACTCTAGGGTGAGAAGGCTAAGGAGACTTTAGGTTGTTTTTCTGCCTGATCTGCTTTCAATGTACTATTTGAGCGTAATAATGAGGAATCCTGTGAAAAAATTATTTTTAATTCTGTTGTTTGTATGCTTTGCTTTATCAGCCTGTTCTTCCTTTAACGAAGAAGAAACAAAAAAGATTGGCCCCCTACCGGAAGTGAGTTGTGTTGCAGTGTTACCCGCAGCTGTTCCGGTAGCATACCGTGAGACTCTTTCTGCTACCGGAAAAAAGAATATGACGGAGGGAGCTACATTTCTTGATTCGGTTATGGCAGATGAGTTGAGAGGACGTACTGGTGAATTCAAGCTACTCACTGAAAATCAGCTTGATGCCATTCTCGGTGATCCCTGGGGAGGCAGATTGCAGCAGGTGCGTGATATCGGGCAGGCAACCGGTTGTGGTGCCGTACTTGAAACCAGCCTCAGTAAATATCGTGAACGTGTAGGGAGTACGATGTCTGCTGAAACTCCAGCTGCTGCTGCTTTTTCCATGGAACTGATTGGGGTTGAGAGTGGTATCGTTTTGTGGACGACCTCTTTTGATGAGAGTCAAAAGGCTCTGTTTGATGACATCTTTTCATTCGATAAGGCACAGAAGCGCGGCTTTAAGTGGCTTTCTGTCCAGGAATTGAGTCGTGATGGCTTAAAGAGTCGCTTGGAGGATTTTCCGTATTTCCAAAAGGTAGTCGATGAGTAGGTAAGTGAACATTATCTGAGGTGGCGCAGTCCGTGCTACGTTATCTGATTAGCCCCATTCTTTGTGAGTTCAAAGGATGGGGCTTTTTTTTATATTGAAATAGGGGCAGGTTTATTGGTACATGAACACGCTTACACCATGATGGATTTATTGAAAGTTGACAAGCTCGTAAAAACTAAAAGCAACCGATGGCTAAGTAAAAACCTTCATATGCGAGGCGCGCAATTTTTCTATAATTTCGGCGTACTAGGGTACGTCATAATTGTAGGGAAATTGCAGCAACGAAGCAGATGAAGAGTTTTTACGATGCCATCAAAGTTACAATAAATATATATGTTATCTGCTCAAACAAATAAGCGTATCGGTCTGGCCATGTGCGATTATTCCATGCTGGATAATGAAGATCATGTTCTGGTTGCAGTTTCTGGCGGCATAGACAGTCTGGTATTGCTGTGGATTCTGCAATACTGGCAGAAGAAGGCTCCAGTAAATTACGAACTTCATGCGGTTCATATTGATATGGATATCTGGTCTTCGGAGATGGATGAACCAAGTCCGCTGAAATCTCTTGCAAAACAGATGCAAATCATAGGGATGGATCTACATATCGAAAAGAGTCTGCCCTTAAGTGAAGAGTTGCGGACGTGTTTCAGCTGTTCAAAATTGCGCCGTAAACAGCTTTTTGATCTTGCCAGTCGCCTCAAATGTAATAAGATTGCCTTTGGTCACCATAGGGACGATTTACTTGAAACCCTGTTTTTGAATATGTTTTACAGCGGTAATATTTCCACCATGGTGCCCAGGCAGGAACTCTTTGCTGGCAGACTCTCCCTGATTCGCCCTCTTGCCTATCTCGAAAAGCAGGAGATTGTAAAAATTGCAGAGGATGTGGGCTTAAATGCTGTGAGCAATCTCTGTCCCCTCGCCGGAAATACCAGGCGGGAAGAGGCTCAGAAAATACTGGAGAGTATTTACGAGCAGATCCCGGGAGCAAAGGCATCGCTGTTTGCATCCATGAAAAATGTACGTAAAGGATATATGCTGTGAAAACCGCTTTTGAATGTATGGCCTGTTATCTGCGTCAGACGCTGCAGGTTGCACGAGTGTCCACCACCGATACAGCTTTGCAACTAACTGCCCTGCGGCAGGTGGCTGATATTATAACCCAATTGGATATGGAACAGACGCCTCCTGAAAATTCGGTTGCCGTATACAGGGCCATTGCTGAAATTACTGGTTGTGCCGATCCCTATCTTGAGATTAAAGAGCAGTCTAACAAACAGGCACTTTCTCTTTTACCCGAGTATAAAAAACAGGTGGCTGCAGCAAAAGATCCACTGGCCACTGCTTTGCGTCTTGCAATTGGTGGTAATATTATCGATTATGGTGCCATGCACAGTTTTGATGTGGATGCTGCCATGGCGCGTTGTTTGCGGGCGCCCTTTGTGGTAGACCATTGTCAGGTGTTTCTGGAAAAAGCACGGGGACTGGCCAGAGATGCCCGGGTACTTTATCTGGCTGATAACTCCGGTGAAATCGTGTATGATTCTCTGGTGGTGAGTGAACTCGCTGCCATGGGGCTTGATGTGACCGTGGCTGTGAAAAGCGGACCTATTATAAATGATGCTCTGCTTGCCGATGCTATTGCATGTGGGATGGACAGATTTGCTCATGTTATTGAAAATGGGACTGCCTGCCCCGGAACACCCCTTGAGAGCTGTTCCCCGGAACTGATTCAGGTCTTTAACGATGCTGATTTGATTATCTCAAAGGGGCAGGGGAATTTCGAAACCCTTTCCGAAGCAGAAGCAGAGATATTTTTTCTGCTCACTGTGAAATGTTCGGTAGTGGGTGCTCATCTTGCTGAAATAAGTAATACCTCGTCGGAGGATTTAACCGGCACTGGGGAACTTGTCCTTTTTCATTATACTGGAAGTGAAAAGAATGCTTAGAAGAATAGAAACAATCCTTACAGCTAAGGAAACCGATGAGACGGTAACGGTGCGGGGCTGGATACGGACCCGGCGTGATACCGGTTCTTTTTCGTTTCTTGAAGTGAATGACGGCTCCTGTCTAGCAAATCTTCAGGTTATTGCCAACAAGGAACTCGGAAATTACGATCAGGAAATAATAAAATTGAGTGCCGGCTGCAGTGTTATTGCTACCGGTATTATAAAGGAATCTCCCGCCAAGGGACAGGATGTGGAACTGCATGCCGAATCGGTTCAGGTGCTGGGCTGGGCAGATCCAGAGACTTACCCTTTACAGAAAAAGCGTCATTCACTAGAATTTTTACGAACGATCAGCCATTTGCGACCTCGAACAAACGCCCTTGGTGCCGTGACTCGGGTGCGTTCCAGGCTCTCTTTTGCGGTGAGTACCTTTTTTCAGGAGCGGGATTTTGTTCAGGTCCACACACCTATTATCACCACAAGTGATTGCGAAGGTGCGGGGGAGATGTTCCAGGTCCATGCTACGGACGAAAAAAGCGATAAACCATTCTTTGGTTCTCAGGCAGGACTTACCGTGAGTGGCCAGTTGCAAGCTGAAGTGTATGCCTTGGCACTTGGTCAGGTGTATACATTTGGCCCCACCTTTAGAGCAGAAAATTCAAATACCAGTCGCCATCTTGCAGAATTCTGGATGCTGGAGCCGGAGATGGCCTTTTGTGATCTTGCCTGCAATATGGAACTGGCAACGGACCTGCTGAAAACTGTTTTACGGGATGTATTGGAAAACTGTTCCGAAGACCTGGCTCTCTTTAATAATTTTATCGAAAAGGGACTGCTGCAGAAATTACAGGATGTGGTGGACAAAGATTTTGTTCATATTACCTATAGTGCAGCCGTCGAAGAGCTCAGCAATGTGACGGATACCTTTGAGTTTCCAGTGGAATGGGGGATTGATCTGCAGTCGGAGCATGAACGCTATCTCACCGAAAAAGTCTATAAATGTCCGGTTATTGTGACCGACTATCCGGCAAGTATTAAGCCATTTTATATGCGACTCAGTGATGACGGCAAAACCGTGGCGGCCATGGATATTCTGGTTCCCGGAATCGGTGAACTTGTTGGCGGCTCGCAGCGTGAAGAACGGCTTGATGTTCTCACCCGGCGAATGGTCGAGGCTGGTATCGATACAAAAGAGTATGACTGGTATCTTGATCTCAGGCGCTATGGTACAGTACCTCATGCAGGGTTCGGTCTGGGCTTTGAGAGGCTTGTTCAGTTTGTAACTGGAATGAGTAATATCCGGGAGGTTATTCCCTTTCCGAGAACTCCGGGGTTTGCACCATGCTAATAGATATATCACTTAATGAAGTAGGAAGGCGACGTGGGTAAAGGTCCTGGCGTACAGAAGATGTTTGATGATATTGCACCAAATTATGACCTGATGAACAGGGTTATGACCATGGGGCAGGATCAGGGGTGGCGTCGTTTTGTGGTTAAAAAAGCAGGTGATCCGGGTTCCGGGTTGGTCCTTGACCTTGCTACGGGCACCGGAGATATTGCCGCCCTTATGGAAAAGCAGCATCCGGATGGGAAGCATCTTGGGGCTGATTTCTCACTCAACATGTTGAGTGAAGCCAAAAAAAGATTTTCCAGTCAAGCCATTGAATGGCAGGCCAGTGATGCCAATAATCTGCCCTACAAGGATAACAGTTTTGAATCTGTGACATTTGGGTATCTGCTGAGAAATGTTGATGACAGTCTCGTTGTCTTAAAAGAAATATATAGGGTGTTGAAGCCCGGTGGACGAGTTGTCTGTCTTGATACCACACCACCTGAAAAGAACGTTCTCTACCCTTTTATTCGCTTTTATTTCCGTTTTGGCATTCCACTGCTAGGCCGTTTTATTGCCAGCGATGAGGCCGCTTACAGTTATCTTACCGGATCGACAATGGGGTTTCATAAAGCAGAGGAACTGGCTGAAATCTTTAGAGAGGCTGGTTTTAGTGATGTGGATTATAAGAAGTTTATGATGGGAACTATTGGGGTTCATTGGGGCAGGAAGTAGAAAAAAACTCGAATTTCGAAGTGAAAAAAAACAACAACCTAACAATCGAATATTATGTTGATACAACCATTAAGAACCCAAAGTCCAGAAGGCGAAAAATGTATTCAATCTCTTCTTTCCAGGTTCCAGCCGGCAGACACCAGCTGTCGTGATCTGGTCGCGGATATCATCGCTCAGGTAAAAACCAGAGGTGATGAGGCGGTCCTTGAATACACACAGAAATTTGATGCTCCAGAGTTGAGTATCGAAAATTTAAAGGTCTCAACCGCAGAGCTGAAAGAGGCCTACGATCTTGTTGATGACGACTTTCTCGTAACTCTTGGCAAGGCTATCGAACGTATTCAGGGCTTTCACGAACGGGAAATGGAAGATTCCTGGATGCAGACCCGTGAAAATGGAACCATTGTCGGTCGTATGGTGCGTCCCGTGGATGCAGCTGGACTCTATGTTCCTGGCGGGCAGGGAGGCTCGACTCCTCTTGTCTCCTCGGTTCTTATGAATGGAATTCCTGCTGGAATTGCAGGCGTGAATCAGCGTGTAATGCTTACCCCGCCCAATAAAAAGGGGAAAATAAGTCCTCATTTGCTGGTGGCGGCACAAGAAATCGGCATTGTTGATATTTTTAAGGCAGGTTCGGCCTGGGGGATCGCGGCTCTCGCCCATGGCACTCAAACCATCCCTGCTGTGGATGTTATTGTCGGACCCGGCAACCAGTTTGTCACCGAAGCCAAATCCCAGGTTTCAGGGATGCTGCGTATTGATATGATTGCGGGGCCATCTGAGGTTCTGATTGTAGCCGATAAGAGTGCAAAAGCCGCCCATGTTGCAGCTGATATGCTGGCACAAGCAGAGCATGATCCTATGGCGCTGGCTATTGTAATTACCACTGAAGAGCAGCTTGCAGATGATGTTCTTACGGAACTTGAGCGCCAGCTAGTAGCGCTCAGTCGCCTAGAAATAGCCACCAAATCACTTAGGGATCGAGGGGTGATCCTTATTGCTGCTGATATGGAAGAGGCAATTAGTCTTGCCAACGATATCGCCATTGAGCATCTGGAACTGATGGTGAACGATCCTTGGGATCTTTTGCCACGAATTCGTCATGCGGGAGCTATTTTCCTGGGACACCATACTCCAGAAGCAGCAGGGGATTATCTTGCCGGACCCAACCATGTGTTACCCACCATGGGAACAGCAAAGTTCTCTTCCGCACTGGGTGTTGAGACTTTCTTAAAGAAGAGTTCCATCATCAGTTATTCAAAGCAGGCCCTGAAAGAAGATGGTGATCATATAAGACTGCTCGCTGGTCTTGAAGGTTTGACTGCCCATGCAGCCTCTGTTACAGAGCGCCTCAAAGACAGATAAATGGTGATGGTGAAAGAGGATTTCGATTTTAGAGAAGGCTTGGCTGAAGGCTGTCATGCCCTTGGTCTGCCAGAGCTTGATAGCGAAGCAGTGGAGAGGCTTTTTGTGTATTTCAAAGAGTTGAAGCGCTGGAGTCAAAAGATCAATCTTATAGCCAAAAAAGCAACGGATAGAGAAATTCTTGAAAAGCATTTTCTGGATTCTCTCACTCTGTTGCCTCTGCTTGACGGCAAACATCCCCATCTTCTTGATATTGGTACCGGAGCCGGTTTTCCCGGGCTTGTCTGCAAGGCCGCACGGCCCGAATTACAGCTTACCCTTGTTGAGCCCCGTCAAAAACGGGTTGCATTCCTCTCTCATATAGCAAGAACTTTACAGCTCACGGAAATATCTATTCTGAATTGTCGGGTCGAAGATGAGTCTCTGCTGCCATCCAATGGTGGTTTTACTCATATTACCAGCAGGGCTGTTACTGAAGTGAAAGTGTTCCTGGATATGAGCAGCCGTTTTATGAAATCCGGAGTGCAGGTTATTTGTATGAAAGGCCCTAAATGGCAGGAAGAGCTTGCTGTTTGGGAAAGCACAACTTCTCCCGTCAACTTTTCACTTCAATCGCAAGTTGCATATATTCTTCCTTACTCCAAGGCAAACCGTAATCTTCTAGTTTTTGTTCTTGTAGAAAATTGACCTTATTCCCATTACGGCTAAATTTTTTCCGCTGGCAAAATGGCAATGGATTTGCTAAAAACAAGCAATCGGAAAGTAAACTCTCTCTCTAATTATGCAGGAAGAAACCCTGTGTTCAAAATATGGTGATTACATGAAAAAAATAGCAATCCTGGCGGGTGATGGTATCGGGCCCGAAGTTATGGCTGAAGCGGTTAAAGTACTTGATGTGACCCAAAAGAAATTTGATTTTACACTCAGCTATGAATATGCCGATGTCGGTGGTATCGCCATTGATAACCACGGTGAGGCACTTCCTGCCTCAACCCTGACCCTGTGTGAAAACAGTGATGCAATTCTCTTCGGTTCGGTGGGTGGCCCTAAATGGGAAAGTCTTCCTCCCGAGCAGCAGCCTGAGCGTGCAGCTCTTCTTCCTCTTCGCAAGCATTTCGATCTTTTTTGTAACCTCCGTCCGGCTCGTGTATTTAAGTCTCTTACCGGTGCCTGTCCTCTGCGGGCTGATATTATCAAAGATGGTTTCGATATCCTCTGTGTGCGTGAGCTCACCTCCGGGATTTATTTTGGCACCCCTAAGGGCCGTGAGGGAGAAGGCCCCGATGAACGCGCCTACGATACCATGGTCTATAAACGCTCTGAGATCGAACGCATTGCCCGTATGGCCTTTGACGCGGCACGACTTCGTAGTAAAAAAGTAACCTCCATTGACAAAGCCAATGTTCTTACCACTATGGTTCTCTGGCGCGAAGTCGTAATTGAAGTCGCGAAAGATTACCCTGACGTTGAGCTGGCGCATCTCTATATTGATAATGCCACCATGCAGCTTGTCCGCGATCCGCACCAGTTTGATGTTATGCTCTGCGGTAACATGTTCGGGGATATTATCTCTGATGAATCTGCCATGCTCACCGGTTCCATGGGCTTGCTGGCATCAGCGAGCATCAATAAAGAGAAGTTTGGTCTGTATGAGCCTGCTGGTGGATCTGCCCCTGATATAGCAGGAAAAGGTATTGCTAATCCCATTGCTGAGATTCTTTCTGCTTCCATGATGCTCCGTTATAGCTTTGGCCTTGATGCTGCGGCAGATGCCATTGAGAAAGCAGTTGAGACAACCCTTGAAAAAGGTATTCATACTTCTGATATTGCAATTGATCCAACGCGAACCGTGAACACTGCTGCCATGGGTGATGCTATCGTTTCGGCTCTGTGATGAGAGACAGTTCTGAATATGTGGTGGTGGCCAATCTGGCCTCCACCGATATAGGGATAAAGGTAGCAACCGAGCTTGGTCTTGAGTTTACCCATATGGAACGCAGGGTCTTTGCCGATGGTGAAAATTATCACGCTTTTCCCGAAGACATTGCCGGAAAAGCCCTGATCATTATTGCCAGTACCCATACGGAAGGATCTCATCAGGAGTTGATGGATCTTATTCAGGGGGGCCGTTATTACAATGCCTCAAGTGTCAACGTAGTCATTCCCTACCTTGGCTACTCCACCATGGAACGCGCCAAGCGAGGATCTTTAGAAATTCCCAAGGGTGTCACCAGAACCCGGCAGATTTTCCGGGCTCATCCCGATTTTGTTGCCTTTGTTGACCTTCACTCCGAGGCAGTACTTCACGCCCATGGAGGAGAGATTTCAACGAAACATATCTGGACAGGGGAGCTAGTGGTGGAGCACCTGAAAAAGATGGATCTTGGACAGTTTGTTCTAGTCTCTCCTGATTATGGTTTTTCAAAACAGGTGGCCAAACTTGCCAGTCTCCTTAAATGTTCACACACTGCAGCCGATAAAGATCGCTACGACACCGATAAAACCATCGTCAGTCAGGTTTCAAGTGTCGTCAAAGGGAAGACTGCCGTAATCTGTGACGATATGATTCGTACTGGTGGTTCCATTATCCAGACGGCGGAACGTTGTATGGATGCAGGGGCTACAGGAATTGCAGTGCTTGCTACTCATCTTGTTCTGGCAGGTGATGCCCGGCAGCGCTTTATTGACAGCTCCATTACAAAAGTGATCGGTTCCGATAGCTTTCCCGGAAGAGTGAGTGATGATTTTCTTGAAATCTATTCCATTGCTCCATTAGTGGCAAAAATACTAAGAAATTGCCTGAAAATTGTGTAGCAGTCTCTGCCAGCCCTTATGTCTCCCAAAAACCACGAACTGCAGCTTGCAAGTGATTTTGTCCAGTACACCGGCAGTAATATTTTTCTGACTGGAAAGGCGGGAACCGGTAAAACCACCTTTCTTCACAGCCTCCAGAAAAAGACTCCCAAGCGCATGATCATTACAGCCCCCACCGGAGTGGCTGCAATGAATGCCGGCGGGGTCACCCTGCACTCATTCTTTCAGCTCCCCTTTGGTCCCTATATACCCGGCAGTGACGCCTATGAGCGAAATAGCCAGCGGCAGTTCCGCTTTTCCAAGGAAAAAAAACAGATAATACAAAGTCTTGATCTGCTGGTGATCGATGAAATCAGTATGGTTCGGGCGGATTTACTTGATGCTGTGGATGCCACCTTGCGTCATCACCGTCATAGTGATCAGCCGTTTGGTGGGGTTCAATTGCTGATGATTGGCGATCTCCATCAACTCTCCCCCGTGGCCAAACAGCATGAGTGGAATCTGCTGCAGCGACACTATGAGTCGGTCTATTTTTTTTCCAGTCAGGCAATTTTAGAGACGCAATTACTGACCATTGAGCTCAAGCATATCTACAGGCAATCCGATGAGCATTTTATCAAGATCTTGAACAGTGTCCGAGAAAATAGACTCGATAAGTCCACCATTGATTCCCTGAATAATCGTTGCATCGATAATTTTATGCCCGATGAAGATCAAGGCTACATAACACTCACCACACACAATGCCAGTGCCGAATCAATTAATCAGAAACGATTAAGAGAACTTGATGGAAAAAAATATCTGTTTAATGCAGATATTGCAGGGGAGTTTCCAGAGCATATTTTCCCAACGCTGCCACAGTTGACCCTGAAAAAAAATGGTCAGGTGATGTTTGTTCGTAACGATCCATCTCCTGAAAAGGAGTATTATAATGGGAAGATTGGAAAGATTACTGCCATTATCGGGAAGACAATTTTTGTGTTGTGTCCAGGAGATAGCGAGGAAATTGAAGTTGAGCCTATCAGCTGGGAGAATATCAAATATACTATTAATGAGGCCAACAAAGAGATTGAAGAAGAGGTAGTCGGTAAGTTTGAACAGTACCCCTTAAAACTTGCCTGGGCCATCACCATTCATAAGAGTCAGGGGCTGACTTTCGAGCGTGCAATTATTGATGCGCAGGCGGCTTTTGCCCATGGTCAGGTCTATGTTGCACTGAGCCGCTGTAAGACACTGGAAGGTCTGGTGCTCAGCTCGCCCATTGGCACAAATGGGGTGGCAACGGATCGTGTTGTATTGCAGTTTGATGAAAATGGTCGCAGGAATCCACCATCTGAAAAAATGCTCCATGAGGCAAAAATCAGTTATCAGCAAAAACTTCTCTATGAATGTTTTGATTTTACTTTGTTGGCGAAGCGTCTGGGATTTCTTGTCCATCTGCTTACCCGTAACGCCAAGGTGGTTCATATCTCGGGGGCAGGTGATATGGTACTTGTTGAACAACAGGCCAGGGAATCCATATTCAATGTGAGTGAGAATTTTAAGAATCAGCTCTGGACTATTTTTGAAGACCACAATTTACCGGAGACCGATACGCATACCTTGGATCGGATTCATAAAGCGTCGCTCTGGTTTCAAGAGAAGTTTAGCGCCATATTTGATGATTCAGTGCAATCCCTGCATTTTGAAACGGATAATAAAGAACTGCGTAAGACAATAAATAACGTCCTCAATAATTGTAGAAAAGAGATAATTATAAAATCTGCAGGAATAGAATGCTGTGAAAATGGTTTTTCACCATCTGACTATCTGCGTGCAGTATCAGCTGCGGAAATTGATTTCCAACCTTCCAAGGTGAAAAAACAGCAGGCTCCAGCCTATACCGAATCTGATATTGATCATCCGGAACTATTTGACACACTTCGGGATTGGCGAAGCGCTAAGGCAACGGAACTGGATGTGGCACGTTTTCAGGTCCTTTATCAGAGGGTGCTGATTCAGATTGTGGTCTGTTTGCCGGAGAGTCTGAAAGAACTTCAGGTAATTTCAGGTGTGGGCAAGAAGACCATCGAGAACTATGGCGAAGAAATTGTGGCGCACGTTCGTGCCTATCGCAGGGAAAAGGGTATCGAGGCAGTGTCTTTACCCGAGCCCAAAGAGAGCCCCAAAAACCTCGCTAAACCAAAAAAAGCGGCTGCTCCAAAAGGCACTACCAGAGAGATCAGTCTGGAGATGTTTACCGGCGGGAAAGGTATTGAAGAGATAGCAAAGGAACGGGGGCTTTCTCCAAGAACGGTCGAAAGCCATCTCTGTTTTTTTATAGAGACAGGGACGCTCTCCATTGACACATTTCTCTCGCCTGATTTACAGAAAGTTGTTGCAGCGGGGATAGCAGCAGCTGAAGATGATACATTAAAAGCCATTAAAGCACAGCTTAGTAATGATTGCTCCTATGGCCAGATTAAAATGATGCTAGCTCGTCAGAAAAGTCTTGAATAACAAAAGTTGTTAATGATGGCAGCACTCAGTTTTCGTGAGTTGCTGTTTTTCTGGTCATGTTTTACAATTGAGTTTATTAGGGAGGAATATCAATTCTGACATTCACAGTAGTATAATGGTTTAGGATTTTATTAAATTGAAGAGGTCTCCACTGGCTATAAGATTAGAGGATAAAACTAGAAAAAGGCAGAATCAACTTAACGCTGACCCTGCCTTTAGAAGAAGATGGGTGGTGACTCAGGAGTATATTATTTTTTCTTCTTTCTAAGCCTTGCACCGACAAGCCCGACTATACCTGTGCCGAAGAGGAGCATGGTTGCTGGTTCTGGAACTGGATTCAGTGGTGAACTCGACTCTACTGTAAATGTCATTGTATAATCTATGGGAGTATCATAGTTGCCAGCATTTATTCCGAAAGTCCCATTCCCAATGAATGCGTTGTAGATCCCTTCTCCTCTTGAAAAAGAAGGAGCATCTAAGTTTAGGACTGAGCCCATCCAATCCCAACCTAGT